>CAURMH010000015.1:0-28675 GCA_963525745.1 uncultured Pasteurellaceae bacterium
ATGCCGGCTTAAGCAACTTTTTCTTATAGGTTCATTCTAATCTAAATGAGATTTTTAGTCGTTATCTAGTACAGCCCAATTTTATATTCCCAGAATATTTTCCGGGAAGCCGTCCAATCCCTTTCTAATTTATTATTCCCTAAGAGCGGCAATATAGGCCTGCCCTAAATTTAATCCGCCATCATTCATTGGAAAATTATGCGCGCTAAGCAGGTTGAAACCGGATAGATTTTGTTTAATCAGCCGGCGTAAAAGCTGATTATGCATCACGCCACTGGAGAGGATAATCGTATCGCAGTTATTTTTTGCTTTGCAGTGAAGCCATCCGACTAACCCCCTCCGTTAATGCAAAATGGAATGCAAGCAAAGGCTTTATTTGCTTTATTTGCCAAAAATGAGCAAGATCGAACACGTCATTTTTTTATGGGAAGGAAAATCGGTAAAAATTCTCGAATTTTTACCGCACTTTGGGACATTAATTGAGAGTGAGAGGCTAGAAATATAAAGGTAATGTAGTGGAAGGGCAAAGGAACCAATAAAAGGGGTATATTTTTTAGGATAACTAGAGACAGTTATCAAGTTTTTACATAGGCTATGAAGCCATAGGTCATTGGGGCTTAAAACACTCGTTTTCCTGATCTAATCTAAGCAAAAAGTAAGCCCCTGAATTGATTCAGGGGCTTTAGCTTATGTTATAATAGTTTTAGCTAGACTTTTGAGATTTTACTCTAACGAGTTGTAAAAGTACATCTGAACCTTTACGGGGTAGATTTTATTCTAATGTTAAAATTTAGTCAATATTAATCTTTTCTAGTTATGGGAAATTTACAATATTTTACACAAAAATACATTGATTGGGTTATCCGACTAGGTCGAATTCGCTTTTCATTGCTAGGAATAGCAATTCTTGCCGCGTTTGCCTTGTGTATACAGATTCTGATGAGTGTTTTTATCGTTGGGAAAATCTACTGGATAGATATTATTAGGTCTATTAGTTTTGGTTTAATTTCGGCGCCTTTCGTTATTTATTTCTTTACAAAACTTGTGGAAAAGCTAGAGAATTCCCGTCGAGAATTAGAGAATTCTGTTATTGAACTTCGTAATGAGGTTTCTGAGCGGGTTCTAGCTCAGGAAAAGTTATCAATTGCTTTGGAAAAGCTAGCTCGTATTAATAGAGAAAAAACTACATTATTGGCAACAATCAGCCATGAATTAAGAACGCCGTTGAATGGTATCATCGGTTTAAGCCGAATATTGATGGATGAGAATTTAACTGCACAGCAGCATAGTTACTTAAAAACAATTTATATAAGTGCGGTTAGCTTGGGCCATATTTTTAGCGATATTATTGATCTAGAAAAAATAGATGCTAGTCATATAAAGTTGGTTAATGCGCCGGTTGATGTTTATTCTTTTCTTAATGATATTAATAATTTCTCTTCACTAATGGCAGAACAAAAACACCTTAAATTTAGCTTGGTGCTCCCGATAGACTTGCCTGATTGGTTAGAATTTGATCGCGTACGGCTTAATCAGATTCTTTGGAATTTAATCAGTAATGCAGTGAAATTTACTGAAAAAGGTCAAATCACCCTAGAAGTCAAACAATGTGATAATGAGGTTTATCAATTTATAGTAACCGATTCCGGTTCAGGAATTCCGACTGAAGAATTGGATAGGGTTTTTATGCTATATTACCAAGTAAAAGAAAACAATAAGAATACGCAAGGAAGTGGCATTGGCCTAGCAATCTCAAAAAATTTGGCTCATCTCATGGGGGGGGATTTAGTTGTTGAAAGTCAATTAGGGAAGGGCTCTTCTTTTACCTTATTTATCAAGGCAAAAAAATCTCATCCGGAAGAAAGTTTAGTATCGAATCAAGTAACCTCTTTATCTATTTTACTTGTTGAAGATATTGAATTAAATATCATTGTTGCAAAAGCCGCATTGGAAAAATTAGGGCATCACGTTGATGTGGCAATGCGCGGAGAAGAAGCAATAAAGTTATTTGAAAAGAATGCGTATGACTTTATCTTACTTGATATTCAATTACCTGATATGACAGGTTTTGATGTTGCGAAATATTTACGAACGAATTATGAGGAGGGGATTTATGATTTTCTCCCTCCCCTCATTGCTTTTACAGCGAATGTAATGCAAAGTTTAGAGGAGTACAAGCGGCAAGGTATGGATGGTGTTTTGCGTAAACCTCTTTCTTTAAATGAATTAATTCAATGTTTAAATTCCTATTTTGATGAAAGTTCATTAATTTCAAATTCGCCTTCTGATCTATGTTTGAACAAACGTGATAATGTAATTGATTTATCGTTATTAACTCTCGTGGGGAAACAAAATTTTTTAGCAAATTTAAAGTTATTTGAAGAAACCATGCCAATATACTTATCTGAATTAAGAGCAGCTTATGAAGCGTACCGTTTGAATAAAATGGTTCCGCTAAAACTAACTCAAATTGTACATAAGATTAAAGGGGCTGCAGGCTCCGCAGGATTAATTTCGGTTCAATTGGCGGTGAATAAATTACAAAAATCCATAGAAAATAGGAACCTAGAATCGCTTTCAGAGCAACTTATAGTACTAGAGCAACAATGGACAAATAGTGTACGCGAGGCTGAATGGCATACAAGAAAAACGCCGTGAGTTTATCACGGTGTTTTTATAAGGTTAACAAAATTGCTTTTAAGTAAAGTACGAGAAGTTCTCATCAAGCGCTTTGGCTTTTATCGACTACGGAAAATAATGCGGCCTTTGCTGAGATCATAAGGGGTCATTTCAACGGTGACTTTGTCGCCCGTCAATATACGGATATAATTTTTGCGCATCTTACCTGATATATGCGCTATAACGGTATGTCCATTGTCTAATTCAACACGAAACATGGTATTAGGGAGCATTTCCAAGATAGTTCCTTGCATTTCAATACAGTCTTCTTTAGCCATTGTATCCTCTAAAAAATATAAAAATTTTAACCGCACTTAACAGTGCCTAAGTTGCACGGATTATGTCATCTTTTATACTGAAAAGAAAGTTTTACTTGTTATTTATGAATAGGTACTGGTTAATCACTTTATTCTCATGGATGCTTTACAAGTTTGTAAGAAATTTCTGATAAAGTATAACCTGTATAATAAAAAACTATTTGTAGTGCTAAAAATGTGGCTAAAGCATATAATGCTTTAAAATATCAGGACTATCTTTGGTTATCCATGGAAGGGTTACGGCGATATAAGGAAGCTGTCGATTCTTATTTAATGACAAAATCCGACATGCCAGGGCTTTGGCAAGTAAGTGGTCGTGATGAGATTATGATGCTACACGTGTATATTTCGATACTTGGTATGTCAAAAATGGGTCGTTATGGAATGATACTCGCATTGTGTTTTATGCAGAAAATCATAACCACATAAACGGAATTGAGAATTTTTGGAGTCAAGCAAAACGCTATTTACGCAAATTTAACGGCATTCCCAAAGTGCATTTTGAGCTGTATTTGAGGGAATGTGAATGGCGTTTTAATCACAATGAAATAAAATCTCAAATTTCCTTTTTAAAACAATTGATTAAAGGGAGTTTAGTCTAGTTATCTAGTACCGCCCCTTGATTTTAATTTAGAAATAACAACTAGAGAGTTCTACAATGAAGATTCTTATTACTGGTGGTGCAGGTTTTATTGGTTCTGCTGTTGTTCGCCATATTATTGAAAACACGCAAGATAGCGTGGTAAATATTGATAAATTGACTTATGCAGGGAATTTAGAATCCCTCGAGTCAGTGGAGAATCATTCTCGTTATGCGTTTGAGCAAATGGATATTTGTGATGCAAAAGGGCTTGCTCGCATATTTGAGCAACATAAGCCTAACGCTGTAATGCATTTGGCTGCAGAAAGTCATGTTGATCGCTCAATTGATGGTCCGGCAGCATTTATTCAAACTAATATCATAGGAACTTATACCTTATTAGAGATCTCACGTATTTATTGGAACACATTGAGCCGTGAAAAAAAAGCTAAATTCCGCTTCCATCATGTTTCAACAGATGAGGTTTACGGTGATTTAGAGGGGATGGACGATTTATTTACAGAAACCACCTCTTATGCTCCAAGTAGCCCTTATTCTGCGTCAAAAGCCTCAAGTGATCATTTGGTTCGTGCTTGGTTGCGCACTTATGGTTTGCCAACGATTGTTACCAATTGTTCTAACAATTATGGGCCATTTCATTTTCCTGAAAAACTGATTCCATTGATGATTTTAAATGCCTTAGACGGTAAACCATTACCCGTATATGGTAATGGTCGGCAAATTCGTGATTGGTTATTTGTAGAAGATCATGCCCGTGCGCTTTATAAAGTGATGAACGAAGGTAAAATTGGTGAAACTTACAATATCGGTGGGCATAATGAAAAAACTAACATTGATGTTGTTCGCACTATTTGTGGTTTATTAGAAGAGCTTGTCCCCAATAAACCGGCAGGGGTAAAAAAATATGAAGATTTAATTACCTATGTGAAAGATCGTCCGGGACATGATATACGTTATGCGATTGATGCAACAAAAATTGGACGTGAATTAGGTTGGAAACCACAAGAGACGTTTGAATCCGGAATTCGTAAAACAGTTCAATGGTATTTAAACAATAAAAAATGGTGGAGTCGAGTGCTGGATGGCTCTTATAATCGAGAACGATTGGGTAATAATTAATCAGTAAACGATCAGATTTTTGGGTGAGATAAACTCCGAAGAATTTGACCGCGCTTTTAAAGGTATTTTTATGAAAGGTATAATCCTTGCCGGTGGGTCAGGTACTCGCCTCTATCCCATTACTCGTGGTGTATCAAAACAGCTTCTGCCTGTTTATGACAAACCGATGATTTATTATCCGCTTTCTGTTTTGATGCTGTCGGGTATTCGTGATGTTCTCATTATTACGACACCTGAAGATAATAAAAGCTTTAAACGTTTACTTGGCGATGGCTCCGATTTTGGCATAAATTTACAATATGCTATTCAACCAAGTCCGGATGGCTTGGCTCAGGCATTTTTAATTGGCGAAAAATTTATCGATGGGGATAGTTGTTGTCTCGTCTTAGGTGATAATATTTTCTACGGTCAGCACTTTACGCAAATGTTACAAGAAGCGGTCAATCAGTCGCACGGTGCAACGGTATTTGGTTATTTAGTCAAAGATCCGGAACGTTTCGGCGTGATCGAATTTGATGAAAATTTGAACGCAATTTCAATTGAGGAAAAACCGGAAAGACCAAAATCAAATTATGCGGTCACAGGTTTATACTTCTATGATCATCGCGTAGTTGATTTTGCTAAACAGGTGAAACCTTCAGCTCGCGGAGAGTTAGAAATTACGACCCTCAATGAAATGTACTTAAGAGATGGTTCACTCAAGGTGCAATTATTAGGTCGTGGTTTTGCTTGGCTGGATACAGGAACGCACGAGAGTCTGCACGAGGCTGCTTCTTTTGTTCGTACGATTGAAAACGTGCAAGGGTTGCAGGTTGCCTGTTTAGAGGAAGTCGCATGGCGTAATGGTTGGCTGACTTCCTCCCAAGTGGAAGCACTCGCTAAACCAATGGTTAAAAATGAGTATGGTCGTTATTTACTGCGTTTAATCAAAGAGGAAAAATAGTGTGGCAAAATTTTTGATTACAGGAGCGCATGGACAAGTGGGCTACAGCCTTACCCGAAAATTACAAGGCAAACACAATGTTTTAGCGGTTGATCGCAATAAACTTGATATTACAGATCAAAGTGCGGTTAAAAAAACCGTTGAAAATTTCCGGCCGGATGTAATTATTAATGCGGCTGCATACACTGCAGTAGATCGTGCGGAAACCGAAATTGAACTTTCAGAAAAGATTAATGTGAAAGGACCACAATATTTGGCTGAGGCGGCAAAAGGCGTTGGAGCCGCGATTTTACATATTTCGACCGATTATGTTTTTGATGGGCAACGTCGTGAAGGAAAATATAAAGAAACGGATGTGACTGATCCGCAGGGCGTATATGGTAAAACGAAGCTATTTGGTGAGAAGGCGGTAGCCGCTGCGACCGATAAATTTATTATTCTGCGTACTGCATGGGTATTTGGTGAACACGGTAATAATTTCGTCAAAACAATGTTACGTTTAGCTAAAACCCGAGATATTTTAGGGATCGTGTCCGATCAAATTGGCGGACCGACCTACGCGGGAGATATTGCGGTGGCACTTATTCAAATCGCAGAGCAAATTGTTAAAGGCAAAAATGTTGAATATGGGACTTACCACTTTACTGGTAAGCCTTATGTAAGTTGGTATGAATTTGCTAAAGCAATTTTTGCTGAAGCGGTTTCGCAAAATGTATTAGAAAAAGCACCGCTTGTAAATGCAATTGTCACCGCGGGTTATCCAACGCCGGCTAAACGTCCAGCAAATTCTTGCCTTGATTTAAGTAAAATTTTTCAAGTTTTCGGTATTCAACCGAGTGATTGGCAAAAAGCGCTCAAAAATATTAGCGCTTATGCGCAATAGAAAAGGAAGATGTCATTTGTAAAGATAAGGATTCACAGTGAAGGTTATTGATACTCATATTTCTGATGTTAAGTTGCTAGAACCCCAAGTATTTGGCGATGAGCGAGGTTTTTTCATGGAAACCTTTCGTGACGAGTGGTTTAGACAACATGTTGCTGAACATGTGTTTGTGCAGGAGAATCATTCAAAATCAACAATAGGTGTTTTACGGGGATTGCATTATCAAACTGAAAATACTCAAGGCAAATTAGTACGTGTAATATTCGGTGCGGTATTTGACGTCGTAGTAGATATGCGTGAAAGCTCGTCAACATTCGGACAATGGGTTGGTGAGGTTTTATCTGCAGAAAATAAACGTCAGCTATGGGTTCCGGAGGGATTTGCTCATGGTTTCTATGTCATGACAGATCAAGCCGAATTTGTCTATAAATGTACGGATTATTATAACCCAAAGGCGGAACATTCTTTGATTTGGAATGATGAAACGGTTGGTATTCAATGGCCGTTAGACGGTGAGCCGAATTTATCCGCAAAGGATTTAGAGGGGAAGGCATTTTCTCAAGCAGTGAAATTCAAATAAAATTTTGTCATATAAGTTTAAAAACGGGTATATTTATTTATACTGGTTTTTTATTTTTAGGGTAGCCGAATGCAAGTAATACTTTCCTTTTCTTCAGCCTCCGAAATTTGGGGGAAAAATGCCATTGTGAGTTTTCATCATGAACAGGCGGTTATTCATCTTAAAAACGATGAGAAAATTGACCGCACTTTAGTGCAAAAAGCGGCGCGTAAATTGCGTACCCAAGGGATTTCCGAAGTCAAATTGTCAGGCGATAAATGGCGGGTTGAATACTGTTGGGCGTTTTATCAAGGGTTTTATACCGCAAAGCAAGATTATTCGATTGAATTTCCGCATTTAGATGATGACGCGCAAGCCGCTTTGCTGGCAAGAATTGAATGTAGCGATTTTATTCGCGGCGTGATTAATGAACCGGCGGAAAGTTTAACGCCGATAACATTAGCCGAGCGCGCAGCCGAATTTATTACGGCTCAAGCCGCGCGTTATGCGGAAAAAAGTGCGGTCGATTTTCGGATAATTTCCGGTAGAGAATTAGCGCAGCAGGGTTATCACGGCATTTGGGCGGTGGGTAAAGGCTCGGCTAATTTGCCGGCGATGTTACAGCTTGATTTTAATCCGACAAATGATCCGACGGCGCCGGTGCTGGCTTGTTTAGTCGGTAAAGGGATTACTTTTGATAGCGGCGGCTACAGCATTAAGCCGAGCGACGGGATGAGTACCATGAGAACCGACATGGGCGGCGCGGCGTTGCTGACCGGGGCGCTAGGCCTCTCGATTGCCCAAGGGCTGAACCGCCGAGTTAAACTTTATTTATGTTGTGCGGAAAATTTAGTCGGTCATCAGGCATTTAAGTTGGGTGATATTATTCATTATAGGAATGATGTGAGTGTAGAGGTGCTAAACACGGATGCCGAAGGCCGGTTAGTGCTGGCTGACGGGCTGATTGAGGCGGAGGCGCAAGCGCCGGCGTTCATCATTGACTGTGCGACATTGACCGGTGCGGCAAAAGTCGCCGTAGGGAATGACTACCATGCAGTGCTTTCGATGGATGATAATTTAGTCAATGCGCTCAGCCGTTCTGCGTCGAAAGAGCATGAATTATTCTGGCGCCTGCCTTTCGATGAGTTTCATCGAATGCAGATGAGCTCGTCTTTTGCCGACATTGCGAATATCAGCACGGTTCCGGTGAGCGCCGGTGCCAGCACGGCAACTGCGTTTTTGTCTTATTTTGTCAAAAATTATCGGCAAGGTTGGTTACACATTGATTGTTCGGCGACGTATCGAAAATCCGGTAGCGAGTTATGGGCGGTCGGGGCGACCGGTATCGGTATGTCAACATTGGCCGGTTTACTCATAAACACACAAAATTGGTAAGGAGAGGATATGGAATACACATTATCGATCATTAAGCCGGATGCCGTACGTCGTAATTTAATCGGTGCGATTTTAGCGCGTTTCGAACAAGAAAATTTTGTGATTGTGGCGACAAAAATGCTTCGTCTTACGCGTGAACAGGCCGAAGGCTTTTATGCCGAACACCAAGGTAAGCCGTTTTTTGACCCGTTAATTGAATATATGATTTCGGCGCCTATTGTCGTTTCTGTTTTGGCGCGTGAAAACGCAGTGAAAACTTACCGCACTTTAATCGGCGCGACAAACCCCGAACAGGCGGAGGCGGGCACTCTCCGTAAAATATTTGCGCTAAATGCAAGAGAAAATTCGGTGCACGGTTCGGATAGTATTGAAAGCGCAAATCGGGAGATCGCTTATTTTTTCGTTGAAAATGAAATTTGCCCGCGTGAGTAACTATAAACCGGCCGAGTGAAAAGGCAGATTGCATCATCTGCCTCTTTAATCTAATTCAGTGTCTATTTGATGCAGTTGATAAACGGTATGTTTAGTATTGGCTAAAGTGCGGTCATTTCACATGACGTTTATTGGTATTAAGTCGTTTTATTCGATAAGGCTTTGGAAGATCCGTAATCAAAGAAGCGGGATCATACTGGCTGACGGGAATTGTGTGTCCGATATAGGTTTCAATGGCCGGGAGGTTCATCGCATATTCCTCGCAGGCAAAGCTAATTGAAATTCCTTTTTCACCGGCACGTCCTGTGCGTCCGATGCGATGTACGTAATCCTCGCAATCATCAGGTAAATCATAATTAAAAACATGGCTTACATCAGGAATATGCAGTCCTCGCGCAGCGACGTCCGTCGCCACTAAAATATCCAGCTCGCCGGTCGTGAATTGTTGCAATAAAGACAAGCGCTTTTTCTGGACCACATCACCGGTTAATAGTCCGACGCGATGACCGTCGGCAGCCAGATAGCCCCAAATTTCTTCGCAACGATGCTTTGTATTCGCAAAGACGATACAACGCTCCGGCCATTCTTCTTCAATTAAAGTCAATAAAAGCGCCATTTTTTCTTGGTTTGAGGGATAGAATAATTCTTCTTTGATGCGATGTCCCGTTTTTTGCAACGGCTCAACTTCAATGTATTCGGGCTCATTCATATCTTCAAAGGCAAGTTCGCGCACTTTATAGGAAAGTGTTGCCGAAAATAACATGGTTAAACGTTCTTGCGGAGGGGGGCATTTTCGAAGTAAATAACGAATATCTCGAATAAAACCGAGATCAAACATGCGATCCGCTTCATCAAGAACTACCACCTGGATTTGTTCAAGACGAATTATGCCTTGTTTAACATAATCAATTATTCTCCCCGTTGTTCCGATTAAAATATCAACGCCGAAGGCAATGGCGCTTAATTGCTTCTCGTAGCCGTCGCCGCCGTAGGCAAGTGCGGTCTTTAAGCCGGTTGTTTTAACTAATGGTTCCGCATCATGGGCGATTTGTACCGCCAGTTCGCGTGTCGGTGCAAGAATAAGCGCTCTGGGTTGTTCGTCAAAACCGCCGGCCGCATGGGTTAAAAGGTGGTGAAAGGTGGCGGCTAGGAATGCCAATGTTTTTCCTGTTCCCGTTTGTGCCTGACCTGCCACATCTCTTCCGCTGAGCGTGATTGGCAAAGAGAGCGCCTGAATCGGGGTGCAGTAATCGAATCCTTTTGTCT
Source organism: uncultured Pasteurellaceae bacterium (assembly GCA_963525745.1). Lineage (GTDB taxonomy): Bacteria > Pseudomonadota > Gammaproteobacteria > Enterobacterales > Pasteurellaceae > CAURMH01. The sequence continues at coordinate 10,195 of CAURMH010000015.1, forward strand.
GTAAGGCCGATAACACCATAGGATGTAACGGTAAATTGGTAAAACGTTGTGGAGTAAGATAATTTTTTTGCATTATTTTATTCGGATAAGTTCGTGATGTTTATGCCGTTATTGAGCCGACTATTCGTCGTTAATATTCGGCGCCATGGCAAAATCCGCCTTTTCACTTGAAATGATTTTTTCTTCAGCGGCCCATTCGCCTAAGTCGATTTGTTGGCAGCGTTTGCTGCAAAACGGGCGAAAACGATTTTCAGGAATCCACTGCACCGGCTTACGGCAGATTGGACAAGGCACTTCTAAAATTTCATCAGACATGATGTTTACCCGCTTCCTTGAGATAGAATTGATGTAATTCTAACACCTTTCGTTGTAAGTGCGGTAGATTTTCAGTGAGATTCCGGTCATTGTTGATAATATCGTCTGCCCATTGTAATCGGGCGGTTCGATCTATTTGTGCCGCCATAATTTGTTGAATTTGCGCGACATCGTTATGATCACGCCTGGCGGCACGTTCAAGTTGAGTTTCCGGTCGAACATCAATGACTAATATTCGTTGGCAAAGTTTGGTAAGATCGCTTTCAATTAATAAAGGTACCATCAAAATGACATAAGGTGAGGTCTGACGGGCGAGTTGTATTAGCATTTCTTGTCGAATCGTCGGGTGCAGATGCTGCTCTAACCAGATTTTTTGATCCGGATGATTAAACACGATTTCACGTAATACTGCGCGATCGAGCTCCCCTTTATCGGTTAATACTTCGGCGCCGAAATGTGTTGCAATTTCAGCAAGTAAGGGCGAATTCGGGCTAACCGCCTGGCGTGCGATCATGTCCGCATCAATGACCGGCACGCTAAGCGCGCGGAACAAATCGGCAATCGTGCTTTTTCCGCTACCGATGCCGCCGGTTAATCCTACGGTATAGATCATCTGTTTTCTCCGTCAAATTATTTGGCTCCATACTACAAGAGTTGCTACGCAGAGAAAAGGTGCGAAGGGTAAATATTCCTTGGTTGGACGGAGGCGCTTTGAGACAGCGAAGAACAAAATACCCAAACCGCATGCAATGCAAAGCACGACAGGAAAGGATTCGATCGGGAGTAGCGAGCCGATACCGAGCATGAGCCAATAGTCGCCGCGACCCAATGCTTCTCGTCGGTAATACCATTTTGCCAACCAATAAAGTCCATAAAAAATGAGGAAAAAAATGACCGCACTTTGTAAACTTAACGCTAGCGGCAATGGAGTGAGACCTTGCCATGCGCCCAGTAATCCTAAAGCACACAACCAAAGACAAAGTGTAGGTGAGATGAGTCGATAATGGGCATCAACAAGCGAAATCGTGATGAATAAACTAACTATCCCGCCGATCCAAAACGCGTGTAGCGGTTGTGGAAAATAAGCGTAAAGCAAGCAAAATCCGCAACCGAAACCGAAAAAATAAAGCAAAATATGACCGCACTTTGGCGTATCGGCGATAGCAAGGTAACCGTCGATTGACGCGGAAGGAAAGAGCATTCGATAACTTTCCTGTACGCTTTTTTGCAAATTGAAAAAAAATTGCCGGAAATATAACCAAACAAAAACGCCGCTTATGCCGCCGAGTAGAAAAAGAGCCAAATAAATCATTGTACGACGGTGCCCATGTTAAAAATAGGTAAATACATGCCTAACATAATAATGCCGATTAAGCCGCCGATAATAACCATGAGTAACGGCTCTAAAAGTTGCGAGAGGAGGTCGATTTGGTGATCCAGTTGCGCCTGATAATTCGTCGCAATGTTCTGTAACATTAAGGCGAGTTTGCCGCTTTTTTCGCCGATTTGTAACATTTGTTGCGCTTCCATTGGAAATAGGTCGCTGCTTACGCTTTCCGCCAAAGGATAACCTTGCGAAACCCATTGCAAAATAGTTTGTACCTCCTGTTCCAATAGCACATCGCCTTGGATTTGCGTTGATTGCCAGCTTTGTCGGCGCGGTAAAAAAGAAGTGAGCGCCTGGTTGAGGGGGATGCCGGATTGCAACATAATCGCCAGACTTTGAGTAAATGTGACTAAACGGGATATTTGAGCAATTCCTCCCCAAACGGGCATGAGCATAATCAGTCGTTGTTTTTGTCGATTCAGCCATAACGAATGACGAAGCTGGTGACGTAATAGCCAAAAAGCGGCTATTGTGGCGAATATGACAAGCCAAAAGAAACGCTGAATAAATTCCGATAAGGTTAATAATATGAACGTGAGTGTCGGCAAATCGGCAGCGTTAGTTTGATACATTTGGGCGAATTGCGGCACAATAAAAAGCAATAAGAGGAATGTCAGCGTTAATGAAATGCCGAGAACTAAGGCGGGATAAAGCATAATTTTTTGTAATTTACGCTGTAATTCTAGCCAATTTTGGCGGGAGGCGGCGATTTGTCCACAAACGGTAGGGAGTTTACCGGTCATTTCGCCGACTCGAATTAATTGGATTTCTTGTGTATTTAGATATTTCCCTTGAGTTTCAATGGCCTGAGAAAAAGATAAGCCGGCCTCAATATTTTCAATTAACTTACCGAGCCATTGATTAAGGGCAATTTGTGCACAATTCTTTTGTAAGATGTGTAAGCTGTTTTTGAGGGGAACGGCGGATTGTAATAGCATGGTCAGTTGGCTCAATAAACCGCAGATTTCTTTACTTTTGGGTTTAGTTGATAATTGCCAGTTACGCTGTAATTTTACCTTATGAAACCCACGAGTCATTAATTTGTGCTGCGCATCCGAAACGGAAGTGGCAATAATACTGCCTTTTTGATTTTGCCCGCGTTGATTGACTCCACGCCAATAAAACAATTTTGCGTTGTTCATGTCGTCTCCTTAGCATGACCTAACACGCGTTCTATTTCGGCCATATCCGTGATTCCCTGTTGTACTTTTTCTAAGGCGCTTTGATACAAATTATCAAAGTCTGTTTGATACTGTCCTTTTTCTCGAAATAAAAATTGATAAATGCCTGTTCGGCCTGCGTAACCTTGATGGCAATCGCATAAACTCGTTGAATTTTGACCGCACTTTAGGCAACGTTTTCGCACTAATCGTTGTGCGATGACGAGAAGTAGGCTGCTTTCGATTTCATGAAGCCGAATGCCTAATTGTTGTAGGCGTGATACGGCGGAGGCTGCGTCATTGGTGTGTAACGTCGAAAGGACTAAGTGGCCTGTTTGCGCGGCGCGTAAGGCCATGGCGGCGCTTTCCTCATCACGAATTTCGCCAAGCATGATGATGTCCGGATCCTGCCGTAAAAATGTGCGTAATAAACGGCTGAAGTCTAAGCCGATTTGCGGATTGATCTGACTCTGGATAATCCCTTTTAGCTCAATTTCAATCGGATCTTCCGCCGTCATGATGTTCTTTTCGGGGCGATTGAGCCATTGAAGTGCGGTATATAATGAAATACTTTTTCCGCTGCCCGTCGGGCCGGTAACAAGAATTAATCCCTGCGGTTGGCTTAGCGCCTGTTGAAATTGTGTTTGTTGTTCGAGTGTCATGCCGAGTTCGGCAAAGCTGAGTTGTACCGGCTTATTTTGTTGCGCACGTAGAACGGCTTTTTCGCCGAAATGGGTCGGTAAGGTGGAGAGACGAAAATCCAATATATCGGAAAAGGTCGTTTTAAACTGAAAACGCCCGTCTTGTGGCAAGCGTGTTTCGCTAATATCTAGCTTGGCGAGGAGTTTTAAGCGCGAAATGAGACGATTTGCCATCGTCTGGGGGACGGGTGACTGAGAGTGTAAAACGCCGTCGATGCGGAAACGGATTTGTAATTCCTGCTCTTGTGGCTCCAGATGAATATCGGACGCTTTTTGTTTAAGTGCCGATTCAAAAATATTATCCAGCAGTCGAATAACCGGCTCGTCTTTGTTTTGATCGGTGTTTTGAGCCGCTTCTGTTTCGTCATGTTGATAAAAGGTGATTTGCTCTTCCGGTTTAAATTGTTGCGGCGTTAGTCGTTGTAATAAATGTTTAAGCTGAGATGTATCGACCGGAACGGGCTCAATTAATTTTCCGGTTAAAAAAGCAAAGATTTCACAAGCGGATAAATTTGAAAGCGAATCAATCGCAAGCCACAAGGTGGTGTCATTTTCCTGCACGGGGAGAGCAAAATAACGCAACAACAGTTCTTGTTGCGTTTTGTTACTCTCCCACAACGTTTCCGAAATGGAGAAAACTTCGCCTCGTTGTGATGTGAGGCGAGGTGGAGACAATGAGATTTCCATTATTTACAAAATCCCGCCGGAAATAATTCTTTATCCGCCGTAGAGCAGCTGGTTGTCCAAGTGACGCCGTTTTTTGCATCTCCCGCCGCTTTCATGGCATAAGTAATGCCGTCCAATGTGCCGTTTCCGGTCACGGTAATTGTGCCCGCAGAAGTTTTAACGGATTTAATATACCCCTTCGCGGTGGTAATGTCTGCGGCGATGCCGTTGGAGCCGGCGGTGCAATCGGCGGTTTTTCCTGTATTGTATACGCACAGCTCGACATCGGATTTATAAGGCGCGGAGGCTTGTAATAATTCTGTGATAGCGGCTTTTTTGGTATAGTTCTGATAGGATGGAATCGCGATGGTGGCCAAGATTGCAATAATGGCAATCACAATCATCAATTCGATTAGCGTAAACCCTTGTTGCGGGCGAGAAAAAGTCAGTTTCATATTCGTATTTCCTTTCAATAATCAATCGCCGTAAATGGCGTCCGCATTTTGTCGGAAATGGAAACGGCTATAAAGTTGACCGCACTTTTTTTTCGATCAAGATCACAGAAATAAAAATAATGTCTTCAAAAATAGCAAATAAAATTATCGACGGCTGGTTATTTCCGGTAAATAAAGTCATTTCTCCACATTTTGATGCCCGTCCAATAGTCGATGATATTTCGTTATTAGTTATTCATTATATTAGCTTACCGCCGGAGCAATTCGGCGGCGGTTATATTGATGCGTTTTTTCAAGGCCGGTTGGATCCCGCCGTAGATCCTTATTTTACACAGATTTATCAAATGAAAGTGTCGGCACATTGTTTAATTAATCGCCAGGGCGGCCTGACGCAATACGTCAATTTTAACGATAGAGCCTGGCATGCGGGCCTGTCTTCGTTTCAGGGGCGGGAAAAGTGTAACGATTTCGCTATTGGTATCGAATTGGAAGGAAGTAATTTACAACCGTTTACAACAGCGCAGTATCGGGCTTTAATTGATACTACGCTGGCGATAATGTGTGCGTATCCTAAAATTACACTTGATCGTATCGTGGGGCATTGTGATATTTCGCCGGGCAGAAAAATCGATCCGGGGCAATATTTTAATTGGGATTATTACTTATCGTCGTTAGAAACGGCGCTGAACAAAAAGTAAACGCACAATTTTGCACTTAAGGTATTCTTCGGGGATTTATCTGGATTTTTTATATCTCATTGATTTTAAATTTATTTGTTGGCTTTGTTAGAAGGCGCTTTTTGTTTTGGAAAAGTTATCCCAATGAATCGGTTTAGCGAGCCACAATTTTATCCACAGAAAGACTGAATAACTTTATATTGACGCCAATATTTCATATCGTGCACAGGGAAGCGAATAAACCGTCGTAAAATCGACCGCACTTTGTCGATAAAGTTATCAATAAAAGGGTACAGGGATTATCAGAAAATTTTATCGTCATGTTTTTTCTATTTTCATTCGATTTAAGCGTGTCAGGCTATTGAAGCGGATTGATTAAAGTGAGAAAGCATTTATTAATGTATTAATCACAACGTTATCCACAAAAAACCGTCGGTATGGCATTGGTTGATAAAAAAGCGAATTTATGAAACAATCTCGGCATTTTTGTAGATTAAATTTAAGGTGAAACGATAGTGATCGATTTCGATGGCTACCGTCCGAATGTGGGTATTGTAATCTGTAATCACAGAGGGCAAGTGCTTTGGGCGAAACGATACGGACAAAATTCGTGGCAATTCCCGCAAGGGGGCATTAATGATCACGAAAGTATCGAGCAGGCAATGTATCGCGAGCTGTATGAGGAAGTCGGTTTGCAGCCGAAAGATGTCAATATTTTATCTGTGTCCAAACATTGGCTGCGTTATAAATTGCCAAAACGATTGTTGCGCTATGACAGTAAGCCGATATGTATCGGTCAAAAACAACGGTGGTTTTTGTTGCAATTGGTCGGTGATGAACAAAACATCAATATGAGCACCACTAAATCGCCTGAATTTGACGGTTGGCGCTGGGTGAGTTTTTGGTATCCGGTACGTCAGGTCATTTCCTTTAAAAAGGAGGTTTACCGTAAAGTAATGAAAGAATTTGCCGCGGTGCTATTTACCAATAAATCCTCAATAGAGTGTAAATCGGAAGCCGCTCAACGAAAAAAAACAAATTTACCTCGTAAATATTCTTCACAAAACTTCAATTATTCTTCTCATAAGTCAAGGGAGTGATATGTTAATCTTTTTCCTGCTTTGTTTAGTCGTTGGCGCCATTGCCGGCTTTTTAGCCGGTTTGTTCGGAATCGGCGGCGGGTTGATTGTTGTGCCGGCATTAGTTTATTTGCTTCCTCTTGCCGGCGTGCCGGACCAACTATTAATGTCGGTGGCATTGGGAACCTCGTTTGCTACTATCGTCATTACCAGCACCTCTTCTGCTCAACGTCATCATAAATTAGGTAATGTACTCGGTTTTGCCGTGAAATTTCTCGCGCCGGCCATTATGCTTTCAGCCTTTTTTTGCGGTCTTTTTATCGGTAATTTACCAAAGCAATACACGAGCAAATTGTTTGCCGGCTTAGTCATTTATCTTGCCTTTAAAATGATCGTTTCAATTAAAGTTAAGCCGACGCAAAAATCATTGACGTCCCTTTCGTCAATTGTCGGCGGGATTCTTATAGGGAGCGCTTCAAGTTTTGCCGGTATCGGCGGTGGCGGTTTCATCGTTCCATTTTTAAATTCGCGCGGCGTCGAAATGCGCCAAGCAATCGGTTCATCTGCGGTTTGCGGTGCACTATTAGGCGTTTCCGGGATGCTTAGTTATATTATCGGCGGATGGAACGCGCAAGGGATGCCGGATTATTCGCTGGGTTATGTTTACCTACCGGCCATCATTGGTATTACAGGCACCTCAATTTTTACTTCAAAGATAGGTGCCGACATGGTAACGAAATTGCCGGTTTCGGTATTAAAACGCGCTTTTGCGATTTTTTTAATTATCATGGCGCTTAATATGATTTTTAAAGGTTAATCAAAGAACGGCTATGTACACTCATTTTATTATTCTCCCTCATTTTGATCCGACGATTTTTACTCTGGGCGATAGTCATATTGGCCTTCGTTGGTACGGATTAATGTATCTATTGGGCTTTCTTTTTGCCCGCTGGCTTGCGGTTGCCCGTGCGAAGCGCTCAAACGGCGATTGGAATACGGAACAGGTTGACACCTTATTGTTTAATGGTTTTATGGGCGTCTTTTTAGGCGGACGGATCGGCGATGTTTTCTTTTATAACATCGATCGTTTTATCCATGAGCCGCTATACCTATTTCGTGTATGGGAGGGCGGAATGTCCTTTCATGGCGGCCTAATCGGCGTCATTATTGCCATGATATGGACATCTCATAGACAAAAACGCCGCTTTTGGGCGACTGCTGATTTTGTGGCGCCGCTTGTGCCGTTCGGATTAGGCATGGGGCGAATCGGAAATTTTATCAATTTAGAGCTTTGGGGGCGACAAACCGATGTGCCTTGGGCAATGATTTTTCCAACGGATCCGCAACGACTGCCAAGACATCCGTCGCAATTATACGAAGCTTTTTTAGAAGGCCTGGTGTTGTTCATCATTCTAAATCTGTTCATTAAAAAGCCCCGTCCGATCGGTTCAGTATCGGGGTTGTTTTTACTTTGTTACGGACTTTTTCGTTTTATGGTCGAATATGTTCGCGAGCCGGAAGTCGAATCCTTCTTCGGTATCATGACTCGAGGCCAATTGCTTTGTATGCCGATGATTTTAGGCGGTTTATTGATTATGTTTTGGGCTTATCGTCGTGCCACTGCTAAAATTAATGTGACGAATGCAGCGAAAAGTGCGGTCAAAAATTAAGGGGTTTTAAAATGCGGCAATATTTGAATCTTTGTCAGCGCATTATCAACGAAGGGACTTGGATAACCAACGAGCGCACGAGAAAACGCTGTTTGACCGTTATCAATGCCGATCTCGAATACGATGTGGCCAATAATCAATTTCCTCTTATTACGACGCGAAAAAGTTATTGGAAAACCGCAATTGCCGAATTTCTAGGGTATATCCGCGGTTATGATAATGCGGCGGATTTTCGTAAATTGGGCACGAAAACCTGGGATGCGAACGCAAATGAAAATGCCGCGTGGTTGGCAAATCCTAATCGCAAAGGGACTGATGATATGGGGCGCGTGTATGGCGTACAAGGACGCGCATGGCGCAAGCCTAACGGCGAAACCATCGATCAATTGCGTAAAATTGCCGATCATTTAAGTCGTGGCATTGATGACCGTGGTGAAATCATGACCTTTTTCAATCCCGGTGAAATAGATCTCGGCTGTCTGCGTCCATGTATGCATACGCATACTTTTTCATTACTCGGCGACACGTTGTATTTGACCAGCTATCAGCGCTCTTGCGACGTTCCTCTTGGACTTAATTTTAATCAAATTCAGGTCTTTACATTTTTAGCCTTAATGGCTCAAATTACCGGAAAAAAAGCGGGAACGGCCTATCATAAAATCGTCAATGCGCATATTTATGAAGATCAGTTGGATTTAATGCAACGTGTTCAACTCAAACGTGAGCCTTTTCCATTACCTAAACTTGAAATTAATCCGGATATTAAAACGCTTGAAGATCTTGAGACGTGGGTGACTATGGATGATTTTAATGTAATCGGTTACCAATCCCATGAGCCGATTAAATACCCTTTCTCCGTATAGCGATATGGAAGTGCGGTCGGATTTTGATGAGAAATTCATGCGCCATGCGCTTATGTTGGCGGAGCGTGGCGAAGCGCTGGGTGAAATTCCAGTTGGCGCCGTTTTAGTGAGTGAAGAAGGGAAAATCATCGGTGAAGGTTGGAATTTATCCATTATTCATCATGATCCTACCGCGCATGCCGAAATTGTCGCGCTACGCAACGGCGCACAGAGGCTCGGCAATTACCGCCTGTTAAACACAACACTATATGTCACCTTGGAACCTTGCACAATGTGCGCCGGCGCTATTTTGCACAGTCGTATTCAGCGTTTGGTCTTTGGCGCTTACGATTATAAAACGGGCGCGGTGGGGTCTCGTTTTCATTTTTTTGATGATTATAAAATGAATCATACTTTGCAAATCACAGGCGGTGTGCTACAAGCGGAATGCAGTCAAAAACTTAGCGCTTTTTTTCAAAAACGACGTGAGCAACAAAAAGCGGAAAAACGGCAAACGCTCGGTACCGCTCACCCCCTGTACAAGGCCTAATAAATCGCGCATAGGGTACCCATTGAAAATTTGCAATGAAAAAACGACTGATTGATCGTTTTTTCATTAACTTTTTATATAGCCTCAAAACTCAGCGATTTCTGACCGCACTTAGCCTTATTCCGTATGTTCGCTTAAGAAGCCGCCGCTTTGATGTTGCCATAATTTGGCGTATAAGCCGTTGTGCGCCAACAATTCGGCGTGAGTGCCTTGTTCCACGATTTGTCCGTGATCCAGCACAATCAGGCGATCCATGGCGGCGATGGTGGATAAACGGTGAGCAATGGCGATAACGGTTTTATTTTCCATCATTTTGTCCAAGCTTTCCTGAATCGCCGCTTCCACTTCGGAATCCAGTGCGCTGGTCGCTTCATCCAGTAATAAAATCGGTGCGTCTTTCAACATCACGCGGGCGATGGCGATACGTTGGCGCTGTCCGCCGGAGAGTTTCACGCCGCGTTCGCCCACATGGGCGTCATAGCCGTGACGACCTTGCGCATCGCTCAAATACGGAATGAAATCCGCCGCTTCGGCGCGTTCCGCCGCATCCAGCATTTCCTGCTCGGTGGCGCTCGGTCTGCCGTACATAATGTTATCGCGCACGGAACGGTGCAATAGCGACGTATCCTGCGTCACCAAGCCGATTTGGCTACGCAAACTTTCTTGCTGCACGTCGATAATATTTTGTCCATCGATGGTTATCGCGCCTTGTTGCGCTTCATAAAAGCGTAAAAGTAAATTGACGATAGTGGATTTACCCGCTCCGGAACGCCCGATCAAGCCTACTTTTTCACCCGGATTAATGGTTAAATTGAAATGATCCAACAGCGGTTTTGCCGGATCATAAGCAAAGCTGACGTCATTAAATTTGATTTCACCGTGCGTCACGTTCAACGGCGGGCAGTTCAGTTTATCCAAAATGGTTTGCGGCTTAGTCAGCGTGTTCATGCCGTCATTCACCGTGCCGATATTTTCAAACAAGCGTGCCGATTCCCACATAATCCAGCGGGAAAGCCCGTGTACGCGTAGCGCCATCGCAGTAGAGGTAGCAATAGCACCGACGCCCACCAGCCCTTGTTGCCAAAGTAATACGCCGATGACAGCAGTGCTTAAAATCAGCATGACGTTATTGATGTAAGTCAAGCTATCTAAGGAAGTCGCCAAACGCATTTGGGCGTGCACGGTCACCATAAATTCTTCCATGGAGCGCTTGGCGTAGCCCGCTTCACGAGAACCGTGAGAAAACAGTTTCACCGTGGCAATATTGGCGTAAGCGTCGGTGATCCGCCCTGTCATGAGAGAACGTGCATCCGCTTGACGCTCGGCGGTTTTCGCAAGGCGCGGAATTAATAGGCGTAAAATGGTGATGAAAAGTACAATCCAAACAAAGAAAGGCAGTAGGAACCAACTGTCTAACGAAGCCAGCACCAGACCTGAGGTGACAAAATAGACGACCACATAAACCAACATATCGGCGATGGTCAGTACTGTATCGCGCACTGCCAGAGCAGTTTGCATCACTTTGGCGGAAACCCGACCGGCAAACTCGTCTTGGTAGAAACTCAAACTTTGTCCCAGCATGAGGCGGTGAAAATTCCAACGCAGGCGCATTGGGAAAACCCCTTGCAAGGTTTGCAAACGCACGGCGGAGGCTAAAAACAGCCAGAGGATACTGAAAATCAATAAACCCGCTATGCCCAGAAGCAGATGCCCTTTTTCCTGCCATAAGGTCGCCGGCGTATAAGCCCCAAGCCAATCCACCAACAGCCCCATAAATTGGAACAAAATGGCTTCCATAACGCCGGTGCCGATGGTGAGTATCGCCAACAACAAAACCCAACGTTTCATACCGTCGATACTCGACCAAATAAAGCGGAACAGACCTTTATCCGGCGTTTTCGGCGATGGATCGGGATACGGATTGAGGCGATTTTCAAACCAATTAAAAATTTTATCGAACATAATTTTCCTTAAAAAGAAAGGCAATCGGCGGTTTTGCTGCCATTGCCCGGAAAGTGCGGTCAATTATAGGAAAATCGGCGAAAAAATTCCACTTCAAATCATGCCGATCTTTTGCATTTTCTCGACGACTTGTTTCACCTGAATTTCCGCCATCAGATTTTTCTTCTGCAATTTTGTTGCCCAAGGTAATTCGGAGGAAGGTTTGCCGCGTTCTTTTCGGATGTTTTCTTCATATACGGAAACCACATTTTCCAAATCACAATAAGGCGCCGTACGTAGCGGATTATGATAGGCATAAAGCCCGATAACCGGCGTATTTTGTGTGGTTGCGATATGTGCCGGACCCGAATCGGGCGAAATGACTAAATCGGCTAAGCGAATTAACGCGGCGAGTTGTTTTAGCGTTGTTTTACCGGCTAAATCGGTTGGTTCAAAGCGGCAAAGTGCGGTGATTTTTGCGACCATTTCCAATTCGCGTTTTGCCGGCGACGCACAAAATATCACATTCACGCCTTGTGCATGAGCCAGATTGGCGATTTCGGCATAGCGCTCAACCAACCAATCTTTTTCCGCTTTGCTGGAACAAGGAGCGATAATCAAATTTTTTTGAGTGGGACAAATAAATTGTCGTGCAAAAGCCAAGTCTTGCTCGCTCGGCGGAAGCAGCCACACGGGCGCTGCGGCGGGAATACCGAGCTCATTAACAAAGGCCATAAAACCGTCTACAACGTGAGGCGTTGCGGGATCTTGTATACGTCGATTAACGAATAACCATTGCATTTCACGAGAGCGTTGTCGTCCGAAACCGATTTTATATTTCGCTTTTATCCCCAATGACAGAATAGACGCCCGAAAGGCGGTTTGCATCGCTAACAAGGCATCAAAACGACGATGGCTTAACGTTTTCCAAATTGCTCGAATGCCTCGCCATCCTTGTTTTTTATCGACGGCAATGAATTCAATGCCTTCAAGCCCTTCCAAAAGCGAAAGTTCCGTTTTACCAATAAGCCAAGTAATTTGCGTTTGCGGCCAATAACGCTGAATTTGTTGCACTGCCGCTAAAGCGTTACAAACATCGCCTACAGCGGAAAGGCGCAGAATACAGATCGATTTAGGCGGTTGGGTAAAAAGCGGCATGGCTTATCCTTTTTCATTTCAAACGGCCCTATTTTAAAGTAGAATGTCCCCTATCGCCACAAGAGATTAAGTAAATTCTTCATGCTTGAATTCGAACGAGACCGACAGTTTTTTATTTTCAATTTCGATTTACCGTTAGAGAACCAAAGTGCGTTTTTTGATCCGCAGTTCTGGTTAAAAAACGGGCGCATTACGGGTTCCGCTCATGGGCGCGGCGTGACGTACTTCCTTGACACGCAGGATTTATTTGGAATGAATAGCGCCTTGCGACACTATTATCGCGGCGGACTATGGGCAAAAATCAACCGTGATCGTTATTTTTTTCACACCCTCGCGCAAACCCGCAGCTTTGCCGAATTTTCTCTGATCAATCAACTGGCAAAAGCCGGCCTCACCGTACCGAAAGCCATCGGCGCTAAAATCACGAAAGGGCGTTTCGGCTGCTATCAGGCGGATATTTTGACTCAAAAAATTGAAAATGCCCAAGACCTGACCGCACTTTTGCAAAACCGAGAACTTGCTGAGAAAGACTGGTGGGAAATCGGTCGGTTAATCCGTCGTCTGCATGATTTACAAGTTTGCCATACTGATCTTAATGCGCATAATATTCTCGTGCAGAATCGATCAAACGATTGGCAATATTGGCTGATCGATTTTGATAAGTGCGGTTATAAATCGGGAAGTTTTTGGAAAAAAGAAAATTTAATGCGTCTGCGCCGTTCTTTTAATAAAGAAACGGAACGCATGCGGATTCAATTTCGGCCGGAAAATTGGCAACAATTACTTGCCGGTTATCATGATTAAATTTTACTCATAGGAATAATGATGAAACAAAAAATTGTGCTGGCGACCGGTAATCAGGGAAAAGTAAAAGAAATGTCCGACGTGCTGACTGCATTCGGATTTGAAGTGATCGCACAAACGGATTTAGGCATCCAAAGCCCGGAAGAAACAGGCTTGACGTTTGTGGAAAATGCGATTTTAAAAGCGCGTTATGCCGCTGAAAAATCAGGCCTACCGGCCATCGCGGATGATTCCGGCTTGGTTGTTGACGCGCTAAATGGGGCGCCGGGATTATATTCTGCCCGTTATGCCGGCGAAAGCGCGACGGACGCGGAAAATCGCCGAAAATTGCTTGATGAATTGACAGACGTTCCGCTTGCCGAACGCGGCGCTAAATTTGTCAGCTGCATTGTCTTTTTGCAACATCCGACCGATCCTTCGCCGATAATCGCCGAAGGCGAATGCCACGGATGGATTGCACTAGATGAAAGAGGCGAGAACGGGTTTGGTTATGACAACCTATTTTTCAGCCCGGAACAAGGTTGCACCTTCGGCGAGCTTGATACGGCGGAAAAGAAAAAAATTTCCCACCGCGCCCACGCATTGAGCGTATTGAAACGAAAGCTATCAAATTTCCAATTTTCAACCGCACTTTAATAGTTCCTCATTTAGCTTGGTAAGGAGTGCCTTAGGGAATACGTAGTCTATAAAGAAAGTAGCGATTCCATCATCCTCTACTATATAAGCGGGATCCTGTAAACCCGTTCCAGGTTTCGTCTTGTACACTTGACGTATTATGTGCCTCAACCAAAGCCTTTTTGTTAATCAAGTGAGCTTTCTTTAAAATCTTCTATTTTTTAACTCCATTTTCTGATTCAAATACCTTTTTTGAGGTAGTCACTTTATGTGAATATCCTATATAATTTGTCGGGTATTTACTTTAGTAAAATACTTGGATATATACTTAACAAATTCAACTAAATTAGGAGTGATTCAAAATGGGTCAGTATAAAAAACTGTGGGTAATTCTATTCACAGTCCTCACATTGACTTTTGCATTACTTGGCTATCTTGGCGTAGAAGCATATCGTCAAGCACCACCGGTACCGGAAGCGTTTGTTTCCCAAAGTGGTGAAGTTATAATGACAAAAGAAGACGTACTTAAAGGCCAAACAGCCTGGCAAAGTACAGGTGGAATGGAGCTCGGTTCCGTACTCGGCCATGGAGCGTACCAAGCTCCAGATTGGACGGCAGATTGGTTGCATCGCGAGCTAACCGCCTGGTTAGATATTGTCGCACAACAACAATTTGGTAAGCCATATGCGGCTCTTGATGCGGCAACACAGGCCGGTTTACAGGTATTGTTACAAGAAGAATACCGTAATAACAGCCGTATCCACGATGGCAAGGTGATATTATCGCCGGTACGTTTACAGGCAATTCAAAGCACAGCAGCTTACTACGACAAGTTATACGGAGATGATCCGTCGTTAGCAGGAAGTCGCGAGTCGTTTGCAATGAAAGAAAATACATTGCCGAGTTCAGAATTACGTAAGAATTTGAGTCAATTTTTCTTTTGGACGGCATGGTCAGCATCCGCTAATCGCCCGGACGTAAATGTTACTTACACAAATAACTGGCCACATGAACCGTTAATTAAAAATGTGCCAACAACAGAGAATATTGTCTGGTCATTAATTTCTGTGGTATGCCTATTGGCAGGTATCGGATTCTTGGTGTGGGGCTATTCGTTCCTACGCGGTAAAGAAGAGACGATTCAAGTGCCGGTGGCTGATCCGTTGACAAAACTAGCATTAACTGATTCGCAAAAGGCGTTGGGTAAGTATGTTTTCCTTACACTTGCGTTATTTATGGTGCAAGTTATTTTAGGGGCGGTATTAGCACACTATACAGTAGAAGGGCAGGATTTTTACGGCATACCGTTATCCAAATATTTACCTTATTCTTTAATTCGTACTTGGCATATTCAAACCGGTTTATTTTGGATTGCAACCGGCTTTTTAACTGCAGGCTTATTCCTTGCTCCGGTTGTGAATGGTGGTAAAGATCCAAAATTCCAAGCATTTGGAGTGAATTTTCTATTCCTGGCTTTATTAATTGTGGTGCTAGGTTCTTATTCTGGTAATTTCTTTGCTATTAACCACGATATGCCGCTTGAATTGAATTTCTGGTTTGGTCATCAAGGTTATGAATACTTGGATTTAGGGCGTTTCTGGCAATTGCTCCTATTTGTTGGCTTTGTTGTATGGCTGTGGTTAATGCTACGTTGTACTGTTACTGCCTTTAAAAATGGTGGCGATAAAAATTTGTTAGCTATTTTCATCGCCTCTATTGTGGGTGTTGGTTTATTCTATGCGCCGGGATTATTTTATGGTGAACATACTAATTTAACAGTTATGGAATACTGGCGTTGGTGGGTTGTTCACCTTTGGGTGGAAGGGTTCTTTGAGGTATTTGCAACCTGTGCTTTAGCATTTATTTTCTATAGTTTGGGATTAGTCAGCTACAGAAGCGCGACTGTTGCCTCATTAGTTGCCGGAAGCTTATTCTTAGTGGGCGGTGTACCGGGTACTGCACACCACCTTTATTTCTCAGGTACGACGACACCTGCATTAGCCGCTGGTGCTGTATTCTCCGCATTGGAAGTGGTGCCGTTGGTTTTATTAGGCCATGAAGCTTATGAGCATTGGTCTCATCAACATGCCGCACCATGGATGCAACGTTTACGTTGGCCGTTAATGTGTTTTGTTGCAGTAGCATTTTGGAATATGGTAGGTGCCGGTGTCTTCGGTTTCTTAATTAATCCGCCAATTTCCTTATTCTACTTACAAGGTCTAAATACCACGGCGGTACATGCTCATGCGGCATTATTCGGAGTATATGGTTTCTTAGCATTAGGCTTCGTTTTATTAGTGGCGCGCTATTTGAAACCGGATTTTGAATTTAATGAAAAAATTATGAAGACTGGTTTTTGGTTGATGAATTCCGGATTAGTCTTAATGATTGCACTAAGCTTATTGCCAATAGGGTTATTCCAAATTTCGGCTAGTATAAGCGAAGGACTTTGGTATGCGCGTAGTGAAGGTTTCTTACAACAGGATTTCCTTGAAGTCTTACGTTGGTTACGTACTATCGGTGATACGGTATTAATTTTAGGTGGATTGTTATTCACTTTACAGATTACTCAACTTACTTTCAGTCGTCGTAAAGCGTAAAGTGCGGTTAAAATTCATTTAGTTTTTATTTATTGCGCTCTGACTTGCTAAGCAAAAATAACAAATCGGAGCGCAATGCGATTTAGTGATCGATCAGAACTGACGCTAATGCGATCTCAATCATATCATTAAACGTGTACTGCCTTTCCTCTGCGCTCATGTGTTCATTGGTACGCAAATGATCGGAAACTGTACAAATCGCCAGTGCTTTGGCGCCAAATTCGGCAGCCGTGCCATAAAGGCCGGCGGCTTCCATTTCTACGCCTAAAATGCCATATTTTTCCATAATATCAAACATTTCCGGTTCTGGGGTATAAAATAAGTCGGAAGAAAATACGTTGCCGATTTTAATCGGGTAGTTTTTCTGTTTGGCCGCGATGACGGCTGCTTGAGCCATGTCAAAATCGGCGATAGCGGCAAAATCATGATTTTTAAAGCGAATGCGATTTACTTTTGAATCTGTACAGGCGCCTAATCCGATCACAATATCACCCAAATTGACATCGGTACGCACCGAACCGCAGGAGCCCACGCGAATAATTTTTTTTACATCATAATCCGTAATCAGTTCTTTGACATAAATAGAGCAGGAGGGAATCCCCATTCCGTGTCCCATAACAGAAATCCGGCGTTGTTTATAATAACCGGTATAACCTAACATATTACGCACATTAGCCACTTCAGCGGCATTTTGTAAAAAAGTTTCTGCAATATATTTCGCTCGTAGCGGATCTCCAGGCATTAAAACAATATCGGAAAAGGCGCCTTTTTCAGCATTAATATGAGGTGTCATGTTGTTATCCTTAGTATATGGGTTGCTTTTTTCAAAGTACGTATTTGAAACTCGGTAGAAATTGACTGCACTTTGTTATTTGATCGGTAAAGATTATTCAAAACAATTCATCAATTTCGTTATATCATATGCCATAAATTTTTTTGTTTCTCTCTTTCGCTATTATGATGAAAATATGTTTCATTATGAAATTTTTATGAAAAAAATTCGTGTTTTGCCTTATACAAAATGGGCTGCGCCGTCGTTTTGGGCCATCAAAATGAAATCGTTAGCCGTTTTACTCATCGCATTAATGATCATCGGCTTCGGCGAAGAATTATTATTACTCTCTGATTTAGGTTCCGCGCCATGGGCCGTTTTATCGCAAGGTATCGCACTAAAAGGCGGTTTTAGCGTAGGATGGGCTTCTTTTCTGATAAGCGGTGTTGTGATGTTAATGTGGTTGCCGCTTAAACTTAAAATTGGGTTGGGCACGGTGCTTAATATTATCGTTATTGCGTTTTGCTTCGGTTTGACCACCTACTTTATCTTACCACCAGAAGCTTTATTTTTTCGCAGTTTGTTTGCTGTAGGGGAATTTTATTGTTTGGAATCGGCTCGGTGTTTTATCTGACCTGCCACCAAGGCGCCGGCCCTCGCGACGGGCTAATGGTCGGGTTTTGCTTACATTTCCGGCTCAATGTCGGCGTAGTCAAAACAACGATGGAAACTCTGGTTTGTACATTTGGCGTCTTGTTATTTGTGCTGGGAATAGGCTGGGGGAGCCCAGTTCATGTTGGCCTTAATCACATGGCTGCCACATTCTTCTTACAAATAAAATAATTTGTTCTAATGCAGTTTTTATGTCGATCAATTCTAAATTCATTTCCGTTTGGCTTCCTTTCGGCGGACAAAAGGAAAGGTGTTTTTCTTTCTCGTTGATCGGCTGCCAGCGAATCGGTAATGCCGAACGCCGGCTTGGATAAAATCCAATCGTTGGAATATTCAGCGCACCGCTTAGATGTAGCGGACCCGTTGAACCGGCAATAAACAAATCGGCACAAGCCAAAGAATGGGCAAAATCCACTA
>CAURMH010000016.1:0-27637 GCA_963525745.1 uncultured Pasteurellaceae bacterium
GCTACATCTTTGAAGGCGACGGCGTGCTGAATAAATACGTCGGTGGCTTCTTCGACGCCAAACAGCAGCAAGCCAATTATTTCGCCCAAAAAGCGGAGCAGATGGCGGCGAAACAGAAAAAAGCCGAACCGAAAACAGCAGAAAGTGCGGTAGAAAATAAAAATGTTTCGAGCAAACCGAAAGCCGTCAAACTGTCTTACAAAGAACAGCGCGAACTGGAACAACTCCCGCAACGGCTGGAAGATTTAGAAGAAAAAATCACCGCACTGCAAACAGAAATCAGCGACCCGAATTTCTTCCAACAGCTCCACGACATCACCGACGCTAAACTCAAAGCCTTGGCAGATGCCGAAGCCGAACTGGAAACGGCGTTTATGCGTTGGGAAGAATTGGAGGAAAAGAAAAATCTGGCGGAAGGGAAGTAGCTAAGTTTTTGTGTATTTAAATGAAAGAAAAGTACGGTCGGTTTTCAAGATGCTTTTAAAACGTTGGAAATTTCGACCGCACTTAAAAAGTGTGTTTTACTTAAGATAGAAATTAATTTAGTTGATTGTAACTTCTTTTCTATTAGCTATAAATTTAATTAAGATTAAGCTACTCTATAAATCTAATCTAACCATAAAAAAAGAATTTTCTTTATCTAACCAATAAATAGTATAATCAACAGAATATTGCCCATCTGATAGTATAAAATTAGCATTGCATGAGCGAGTTTCTGCTTCTTTATTAATTCCTTTCTCCTCTATTTTTCCTATCCTAATAAGTTCAAGATTTTTCCTTTTTTTATCTAAAAATCTTGTTATTGCATTCGATAAGAGTTGTTTGCTTTCTTTAGTATCACATTTTGGTAATGTATCTTTACATGCAGATAGGAACAAAATTGATATGATGCTTGGTATTATATAAAGTAACTTTTTCATAATTTTTAGAAAAGTAATATCAATAAAAATGAAATGCACCATACAATAAAATATGCATAATTATGATTTAATATTTTGCTTCTTTGAAATAGATACACTGGCACTAATGCAGACCATATTTTGAATTTAGATGTATCTATACCTTTTTTTACTAGATATCTTTCATCTGCAATTCCCAAGGCAACATTAAGAATTAAAGTTATGAACCAAAATTTATTTTGAGCAATCGCAATCATAGCTTCAAAACCATCACCATATTTGATTCCAATGATAATTCCACGTAATAATTCACCAATAATAGGTGCAAAAGCTAAAAACCAAACTAGTATATTACTAACTTGCCGGACTGGCAACAGGCTTCTGGAAAGATTTGGATGAATTACGTGATAAAGCGCGTGTAGAGCGTACTTTCAGCCCGGATGGTGACAATGAAAAACGTGAACGCCGTTATAAAGGCTGGAAGAAAGCAGTGAAACGTTCATTGGAATGGGCTAAAGAAGACGCGGAATAGAGGTCATATAAAATAGCAATCCACACAAAAATGTGTATTTAACGCAATAAAAGAGCGGTCAAATTGACCGCTCTTTATTATGGCATTTATACTTCGTTAATTCGATATTGAAGAGTCGATTTCTTCTTCATCGACATCACAAACACGCTCCAAACTCACTACATGTTCATCTTCCATGGTGCGAATCAGACGTACGCCCTGTGTGTTTCGTCCGACGACGCTCACTTCGCTGACACGTGTACGAACCAACGTACCAGCATCGGTGATCAGCATAATTTGGTCGTTTTCTTCCACTTGTGTCGCGGCGACCACTTTGCCGTTACGTTCACTGACTTTAATTGAAATCACGCCTTTTGTATTACGTGATTTGGTCGGATATTCGCTTAATTGGGTGCGCTTACCGTAACCGTTTTGTGTGGCGGTAAGAATGGCGCCATCATTTTTCGGAATAACTAAAGAGACGACTTTATCAATATTCAGATCAAGGACGTCTTCCGTATTATCGTCAGAAACGTCTTCAATTTCGACCGCACTCTCATCATCGGACGGATCATTGGTGAGGGCAAGTTTGATGCCGCGCACGCCGGTCGCCAAACGTCCCATTGCGCGCACGGCACTTTCAGCGAAGCGAACGACGCGTCCTTGTGAGGAGAAGAGCATAATTTCATTTGAACCGTCCGTAATGTCCACGCCGATCAGTTCGTCTTCATCACGTAAATTTAAGGCGATAATACCGTTTGAACGCGGGCGACTAAATTCCGTTAAGGCGATTTTCTTCACGATTCCGCCCGCCGTCGCCATGATAACGAATTTATTTTCTTCGTAAGCGGAAATTGGCAGAATAGCGGTAATCCGTTCGTTTTCCTGTAACGGAAGAATATTGATAATCGGACGACCACGGGCGCCGCGACTGGCTTGAGGTAATTGGTAAACTTTTAACCAATATAAACGCCCGCGGCTGGAGAAGCAAAGAATCGTATCGTGCGTATTGGCGACCAGCAGTTTCTCAATAAAATCTTCTTCTTTCATTTTAGTAGCGGATTTGCCTTTACCGCCGCGACGTTGCGCTTCGTAATCGGTCAGCGGTTGATATTTAACGTAACCTTCGTGAGAAAGAGTGACAACCACATCTTCCTGCGCAATTAAATCTTCCAGATCAATATCGCCCGAGGCGGCGGTAATTTCAGTGCGGCGCGCGTCGGCAAATTGTGTTCTGACGTCTTCAAGTTCTTCTCGGATCACCTCCATTAAGCGCTGCGGGCTGTTTATGATGTGTAACAATTCCGTAATTTTGATTAATAACGCTTTGTATTCATTGATCACTTCTTCTGTCGCCAAACCGGTTAAACGGTGTAAACGAAGTTCTAAAATAGCCTCCACTTGTTCCGGCGAAAGGGCGTATTCTTCCCCTTTTATACCGAATTCATCGGCAAGTTCGACCGGGCGGGCGGCGGCGTCGAGTAACCCTAAAATATCGCGATTGAGCTTCCAAGTACGCGAAATTAATTTTTCCGCCGCTTCTTTGCGTTCTTTGGATTGTCGGATGATTTCAATGATTTCATCGATATTGGAAGTGGCAACCGCCAAGCCTTCCAAAATATGTGTACGTTCGCGGGCTTTGCGTAGCTCAAATAATGAACGGCGAATGACCACCTCGCGACGGTGCATGATGAAGGATTCGATAATTTGTTTTAAATTGAATAAACGCGGTTGACCGTGATCAAGCGCCACCATGTTAATGCCGAAAGTGACCTGCATTTGTGTCAAGGCATAAAGATGGTTTAAAACCACTTCACCGACCGCATCGCGTTTAATATCGATTTCAATACGAATTCCTTCTTTATTGGAAAGATCGATAATATTGCCGATTCCGTCGATTTTTTTCTCTTTAATCAGTTCGGCGATTTTTTCAACTAATTTTGCTTTATTCACCTGATAAGGCAATTCGGTGACAATAATTTGCTCTTTGCCTTTTTCCGTGGTTTCTACCGAGGCTTTAGCACGAACATAAACTTTGCCGCGCCCGGTGCGATAAGCCTCTTCAATTCCTTTTCGACCGTTAATTATCGCCGCGGTTGGAAAATCCGGGCCGGGAATATATTGCATTAACTGATCGATCGTAATGTCTTCATTGTCGATATACGCCAGGCAGCCATCCAATACTTCATTTAAATTGTGCGGCGGAATATTAGTCGCCATCCCCACCGCGATACCGGAAGAGCCGTTTGCCAGCAGCGCCGGAATTCGGGTCGGCAACACGTCGGGTATCATTAATTCGCCATCGTAGTTCGGTGAAAAATTAACGGTTTCTTTATCCAAATCGGTTAGAAGCGCTTGTGTAATTTTTTGCATGCGCACTTCGGTATAACGCATCGCTGCCGGCGCGTCACCATCAATGGAACCGAAATTACCTTGGCCGTCCACCAGCATATAACGTAACGAAAAGGGCTGAGCCATACGCACGATGGTATCGTACACCGCCGAATCGCCGTGCGGGTGATATTTACCGATAACATCCCCGACGACACGGGCGGATTTGACGTATTTTTTACCGGCCGTTATGCCTGATTGATCCATGGAGAACAAAACGCGACGATGAACCGGTTTTAAACCGTCACGGACATCCGGTAGCGCACGCCCGACGATAACCGACATCGCATAATCGAGATAAGAGGATTTTAATTCTTCCTCAATGTTAACAGGGGTAATTGATGATTGGATTGAATCCGTCATTTGTATTCCTTTTCGAGCATAAAATTGCGGTGAATTATAGCATAATATTGAGCCGTTTTTGGGGAAAAGTGCGGTCGATTTCAGAGACGTTTTTTATTGGTTGATGAGGCGAAAAAAGGACGGGCAGACCGTCCTTTCGTTTTTGATAAAAATAAGTGATTATTTCCAATTTTCACGTTTCGCTTTTTGCAATTTGGCATAAGCGGCGAGTAGCGTTTGATGCTCTTTAAAATTTTGCAGAAATTCGTCGCTGGGCGGCAGGTCATAAAACGGATTACCGCTTTGTACTACGGCATTCCACGCCAGTTTGGTGGCTTCTGAACCGTACATTTTCTCAAATGCTGAATAATAATTTTCCGGTTCACGGTGAGTATCAATATACAACTCCAACACGCTGATGAGCGCACGGTAATAATTTACGCGTTCCGGTGTAAATACGGAAGCGTTCATATTCATTGTCCAATTCGCCCATTCCAGCGCCGGTTCCAAATCACCCAAAGCAAGATAAAGCATGGATTTTAATTCGCCGATACGCAAGGTCGTCCAGCCGCTATTTTTCGGCGCAACAATACCGATAAATTCGCGCACCCGTGTCGCATCATCAATGCCTTGTTCGTCAAGCGCCGCCAATAATTCTTCATAGGTTTCTTCGTCGTGGTGAAAGTGCGGTAAATCCAGCAGGATTTCACGCCAATCCATCCCCATATTGTTATTGGCGTAAATCAAATCGTCTACCGGATAAATATCGGACATGCCCGGAACTAAAATACGGCAGGCGTAGACGTCCAAATGATGGTAATCCATGATATAAACTTCTTTATCTTCTTTGCGGAAGATCATCATCAGTTTTTCATATTCCTCATGGGTTGTGCCGGCAAAATTCCAGTCGGCAAATTCGTAATCAGGCGTATCTCGGAATAAATCCCATGAAATTAAGCCGCTTGAATCAATAAAATGGGTTTCTAAATTGGCTAAATCGGCCACATCGTCATTATTAAACGATGGCGGAGAGAATACATCTAAATCTTTTAAACTGCGGCCTTGCAATAATTCCGTGACGGTGCGTTCCAAGGCGACTTGAAAATTCGGGTGAGCGCCGAAAGAAGCGAAGCAGGTGCCGTTATTCGGGTTGAATAAAACCACACAAATCACTGGATATTTTCCGCCGAGAGAGGCGTCAAAGGCGTAAATCGGAAAACCTTCTTCTTCCAATTTGGTAATTGATGCCTGAACAGAAGGGTAGCGCGCCATAACATCCGCCGGAATTTTCGGTAGGCAAATCGCTTCCGCGATAATGCGATTTTTTACATAACGTTCAAAAACTTCGGATAACCCTTGTACACGCGCCTCGTGCAACGTATTACCCGCCGACATTCCATTGGAAACATATAAATTTGAAATAATGCTTTGCGGAATATAAACGATTTCTTGATCGGACTGGCGTACATAAGGCATCGCGACAATACCTCTTTCGTCGTTGCCGGATTGCAAATCCACTAATAAATCCGGCGTTAATTCTTGGTTCGGATCGAAATAATCCAATAAATAGCCGTCTAAAATACCGGAGGGCAATAACGCTTTATCTTCGATAGGAAACCATTTTTCGCTTGGATAATGAACAAAATCTTGATCGGCAATGTTTTTACCGAGATAAAAATCCGAGAAAAAATAGTTCGTGGAAAGGCGCTCAAAATATTCGCCTAAGGCGGAAGCCAGCGCCGCTTTTTGGGTCGCGCCTTTACCGTTAGAAAAACATTGCGGACAGTCTTTATCACGAATATGTACGGACCAGACATTCGGCACCGGATTGAGCCAAGAGGCTTCTTCAATATTGAAACCAAGTGCGGTCAATTTTTGTTGAAATTTAGCAATACTGTCTTCAAGCGCGGCATCTTTACCGGGAATAAAGGTTTGCTCGGTCATTTTTTATCCTTTTATAAAATAAAATCGTCTCATAATAGGGAAGTTTTTATGTTCTATCAAGGTAATTTTATTTTGCCGACAAACCGTGACTCGGTTTGAATAAATGGCTTAAAATAAAACTGCTCTTTTATTACGCATTCATAATTTTTATAGTAGAATCCCGGCAATTTCATCACACGAGAAGAACGATGTTTTCACATAAAGATATTATTATTTTAGGCATGATGATTTTTGCGCTTTTTTTAGGCGCGGGTAATATTATTTTCCCGCCGATGGAGGGGTACGCCGCCGGTCATCATTGGGCAATCGCCGCATTCGGTTTTGTATTAACCGGTGTTTTAATGCCGTTTATGACATTAGTTGTCGTTTCCGTTTTAGGGCGTGGTGAGGAGCTTACTCGCGATTTGCCGAAATGGGCCGAGCGACTTTTTTTAATTACGCTGTATTTAGTTATCGGTTCGACATTTGCGATGCCGCGAATTACCAACGTGGCTTATGAAATGGCCTTGGTTCCGTTGAATTTAGTGCCGGATACACCCGCCGTACATATCGTTTTCGCCGTTATGTTTAACGTTATTGCATTGTTATTCATGTTGAAGCCAAATACGATTATTTCCAGCGTAGGGAAGTTTATGACGCCCGCCTTGCTGATTTTATTGATTATCGTCACCGCGACCGTCTTTATTTCTCCGCTCTCCGAAATCGGCGAACCAAGTAACGCCTATGCGAAAAATTCCGCCTTGACGACAGGGTTGGTAAGCGGGTACCAAACCATGGATGTGCTTGCCGCGATTGCGTTCGGCGGTATTGTTGCACGCGCATTAAGTGCTAAAAATGTGACAGAACCTAAAAAAATCGTGCAATATACGATTTCTGCCGGTTGCATCTCGATCGTTTTATTAGCCGCTTTATATTTTTCACTTTTTTACTTAGGCGCAACAAGCGATCAGGTCGCACAAAACGCAACCAATGGCGGGCAAATTTTTTCGCGCTATGTGAACGTTTTATTTGGTTTGCAAGGAAGCTGGATTATGTCCGGCATTATTATTTTAGCCAGCTTAACGACGCTGGTCGGTGTAACCAGCGCATGTGCCTATTATTTTGCGCAGTTTTCTCCGCGCTTGCCTTATTCTTTTTGGGTTGTCGTGTTTACAATAATGACCACAATCATTTCAGAAACCGGCTTAACCAATTTATTACGTGTCACGATCCCGGCATTACTGTTGATTTATCCGGTAGCCATCGTTTTAGTCGTTTTACAATTTGTTAGAACGAAATTGCCTTCCATAAAGCTAACTTATTACACCACAACGGCAGTTACCGTATTTTTTAGTTTCTGTGATAGTTTAAATAATATAGAGTTGCTGCCAAAGGGACTGGAACGATTCTTGACAAATATTCCGCTCTATACGAACGGATTGGCTTGGCTGCTTCCGGCATTGGGGGCGATCATGATAAGCGTAATCATTGGAAGTGCGGTCAAAAATAAGTGATTTTTTGATTTTGATGAGATGAATAGATGAGATGAATTAAAGGGATAATGACATTATCCCTTGTTCATTTAAAGCGGCATATATTTTCCGACTATTTTTCTTTCCAATAACCGATCCATTCCTTCAGTAATTGCATATTTTTCGCCATAGCACCGGCTTGGGGAATAAAATGCATCATATTAAGTCTGTAATTTTCCGGCGTGACACCTTCGCCCACGCTTGCCGGCAGAACCTCAAATCCTTGTTGTTGAAATAATAATTTTGCCCGTTGCATGTGCCATTCGTTCGTCACCAGAATGATTTTAGTAATCCCTTCTTTTTCCAGCAGCTGGCGGGTATATAACGCGTTTTCTTTCGTTGTTAAGGATTTTTCCTCTAACCATTTGGTCGGCACATTAAAGAAAGCTTGTAATTCCTGTGCGGAAACTTTGGCTTCGGATGCGCCGGTCGGACTGATACCGCTGATTAATAACGGCAGTTGGGTTTCTTTTTGCAAATACGCTGCGTAACGTAACCGTTCTAATTGTGTAGCGGAAGAAGCAAGCGGGGCATACAATTCCTTGCTGTCGCGCACGCCGCCGCCGAGTAACACGATAGCTTGCGCTTGTTTGTAATCCGCTAAGGTCAACCGATCTTCCGTTACCAAACTGTCTTTGAGGGTTTGTGCCGTATAAGGAATGCTCACGACGTAAAGAATTAAAATCCCTAAACAGGCGCATAAACGCTCGACAGCTTTGCATTTTATGAGTGAAAAAAACAACGAAAGCAACCATAAAATCAAGACGTTAAATGGCGGCAGAAGCATTGCGGCGAGGAGTTTTTTGAGTTCAAACATGGTTTACCTCATTGATGAATATTATTTAAATAATTGTGACATAATAAAAAACCACGCTCAATAAAAAGCCGGCATTTTATCTCATACGATTTTTATTTGAAGTGCGGTCGATTTTGCTAAAGTTTAATAATCCTTTTACTTTTTAATAAGTTAGTATTATCATTGAGGCGGACTTAAATAACGAATAATGACTATAGAGGAATAACATGTCAAACCTTAAGGTGCTGATTGAAAAGGCAAAATCAGCGATTGATTCGATTGAGAATAAAAGTTTAGCTGCATTGGATGAAATTCGCGTCGAGTTCTTTGGTAAAAAGGGTCATTTTACTCAACTTATGCAAGAATTACGCAATGTGGCAGCGGAAGAGCGTCCGTTGATTGGGGCAAAAATTAATGAGGCTAAGCAAACCGTTTTGGCGTTTTTAAATACTAAAAAAGCGGAGTGGGAAGAAGCCGAACTTAATGCTCAATTGGAAAAAGAGCGTATTGATGTCAGCTTGCCGGGGCGCAAAGTCGAAATCGGTGCGTTACATCCGGTTAGTTTGACTATTGAGCGGGTAACTAAATTTTTCTCTGAACTTGGTTTTTCGGTAGAAAACGGGCCCGAAATTGAAAGTGATTATTATAATTTTGATGCGTTAAATATTCCTAAACATCATCCCGCACGGGCAGATCACGATACGTTTTGGTTTAATCCGGAGCTGTTGTTGCGTACACAAACATCAGGCGTACAAATTCGTACGATGGAAAAAATGCATCCTCCGATCCGTATTATGGCGCCGGGGCGTGTATATCGTAATGACTATGATCAAACGCATACTCCGATGTTTCATCAAATCGAATTGCTTTATGTTGATAAAAAAGCAAATTTTGCCGAATTAAAAGGGTTATTACATGATTTTCTGCGTGCGTTTTTTGAAGAAGATTTGCAAGTTCGTTTTCGCCCTTCGTACTTCCCATTCACTGAGCCTTCGGCTGAGGTTGACGTAATGCGCAAAAATGGAAAATGGCTTGAAGTGCTCGGTTGCGGCATGGTTCATCCTCAAGTATTACGTAATGTAGGAATCGATCCGAATGAATATTCGGGTTTCGCCGTCGGAATGGGGGTAGAGCGTTTAACCATGCTTCGTTACAATGTCACGGATTTGCGTTCATTCTTTGAAAACGATTTGCGTTTTTTAAGACAATTTAGATAAATCATCAATTAAAGCCAACGAATAGTAAGAGAATTTTAAAGGTAAAAAGAGAATGAAATTTAGTGAACAATGGGTTAGAGAATGGGTCAATCCGGCAATTTCCACGGCGGAGTTATGCGAACAAATCACCATGTTGGGGTTAGAAGTTGATGGCGTTGAAAAAGTCGCCGGTGATTTTTCCGGCGTTGTTGTCGGCGAAGTCGTTGAATGCGCGTCTCACCCTGATGCGGATAAATTACGCGTAACAAAAGTCAATGTAGGCGGCGAACGTTTGTTGGATATTGTGTGCGGGGCGCCTAATTGCCGCCAGGGGTTGAAGGTTGCCTGCGCCATTGATGGTGCGCTTCTTCCGGGAAATTTTAAAATTAAAAAAACCAAATTACGCGGACAACCTTCAGAAGGGATGCTTTGCTCGTTTAGTGAACTTGGTATTTCGGACGGCGATGCTGGAATTATTGAATTACCGCAAGATGCGCCTATTGGTAAAAATTTGCGTGAATATCTCCATTTAGAGGATAAATCAATTGAAATCAGTTTAACGCCGAATCGGGCGGACTGCTTAAGCATTGCCGGCGTCGCACGGGAAATCGCGGCAATGAATAAACTTGCGATAAATCGACCGCACTTTACGCCGGTTAAACCGACAATTTCCGATAAAATTCAAATTGAACTTTCTGCGCCGGAGGCTTGCCCCCGTTATTTAGCCAGAATGGTGAAAAATATCGATGTTAAAGCGACTTCGCCAATGTGGATGCAGGAAAAATTACGTCGTTGCGGTATTCGTTCAATTGATCCGGTTGTGGATGTGACCAATTATGTTCTGCTTGAATTAGGGCAGCCAATGCATGCATTTGATGCGGATAAGGTAAGCGGCGCGATTCAGGTCAGAATGGCGAAGGAAGGTGAAACATTGGTTTTACTGGATGGCACGACGGCAAAATTACAAAGTAATACGTTACTCATCGCCGATCAGCAAGGCCCGTTGGCGATGGCCGGAATTTTTGGCGGTCAAGCCAGCGGGGTGAGCGAAAACACGAAAAATGTTATTTTAGAAGCGGCTTTTTTCGCTCCTTTAGCGATTGCAAATCGAGCTAGACAATATGGGCTGCATACCGATGCGTCTCATCGCTTTGAGCGGGGCGTAGATTTTGAATTAACGCATTATGCGATGGAACGTGCTACAGCACTGTTAATTGATATTTGTGGCGGCGAAGCGGGGGAAATTTGTGAAGCAAAAAACGAACGGTTTTTACCGAAAACAACCGCCATTCAGTTACGTCGTCACAAATTAGATGCCGTATTAGGGCATCGTATTCCAACAGAAACCGTAACGGATATTTTCCAACGTTTGCAGTTTCCGGTTGAATATGCTAACGATACTTGGGCGGTGACTTCCACCAGTTGGCGCTTTGATCTTGGTATTGAAGAAGATTTAATTGAAGAAGTCGCTCGCATTTATGGCTATAACAATATCCCTAATTGTGCGCCGTTAGCGCATTTATATATGCATGAACATAACGAATCTGATTTAGATTTAAGCCGAATTAAGACTGCACTTGTAGGAAGTGATTTTTATGAGGCGATTACTTATAGCTTCGTCGATCCTAAAATTCAGGCTTTATTACATCCGAATCAGGAGGCGTTAATTCTGCCGAATCCGATTTCTACTGAAATGTCGGCTATGCGTTTATCCCTTCTAACCGGGTTACTTGAAGCCGTCGTGTACAATCAAAACCGCCAGCAAAATCGCGTTCGTTTATTTGAATCGGGGTTGCGCTTTATTCCGGATGCTCAGGCGGAATTCGGTGTTCGCCAAGAACAGGTTTTTGCCGCCGTAATGACGGGGTCGCGTTTAAATGAGCACTGGTCAGGAAAAAACGAACAGGCTGACTTTTATGATTTAAAAGGGTATTTGGAAAATTTATTGGCATTGACGGCATTTAGTGATGAAATTCAATTTGTTGCGAAACCTTTCCCAGCCTTTCATCCCGGGCAATCCGCCGCAATTTTATTAGGGCAAAAAGAAATTGGCTATATCGGTCAAATTCACCCGGTTATTGCGCAAAAAATAGGTTTAGTCGGTAAAGTCTTCGCGTGTGAAATTTCAGTGAAAGAAATCGCACAGCGTAAGGTGGCAAATGCGAAGGAGATTTCCAAATTTCCGGCAAATCGACGTGATTTGGCGTTAGTCGTCGCCGATACGGTGGCTGCAGGCGATTTATTGCGCGCTTGTAAACACACCGGTGGGGATAAATTGACTCAAGTTAATTTATTTGATGTTTATCATGGAGTTGGTGTGCCTGAAGGATATAAGAGTTTGGCGATAAGTTTAATCATTCAGGATAATGAAAAAACGCTTGAAGAGGAAGAAATTAACACGGTGCTTTCTTCCGTATTAAATGAACTGAAACAACGTTTTAACGCAGAGTTAAGGGAGTAATCCATGTCATTGACTAAAATAGAAATTACTGAATTTTTAATTGAACATTATCAATTAAATAAACCGGAGACAAAACAAATTGTGGAGAGTTTTTTTGAGGAAATTCGTCAATGTCTTGAAGCCGGACAAGATGTCAAACTTTCAGGATTCGGTAATTTTGAATTACGCAATAAAGCTTCCCGCCCCGGCCGTAATCCGAAAACAGGAGAAAGCGTACCGGTTTCGGCTCGTCGAGTCGTTGTATTCAAACCCGGTCAAAAATTGCGCTCTCGAGTGGAGAAAGTAAAACTTCAACCTTAATCTTTTTATAAAGTGCGGTCAAAAATCCATGATTTTTTGTTTTTGAAAAAGAGGGAAGTTATTGACCGCACTTTCTTCTCGTTTATTATGATGAAAATATTGACGCCGTTGGCTTCGCTTTGGGTTTTATTGATGTTAAGTGCTTGTTCTAATTTAAAGGATGAGTATGCGATTAATTATAAAGGGCAAATTGATGATCCTATTATGGCGATTGCCTTGTTAAGCGAGCAACAATACGAATGGGGCGGGACGCCTTACGTTTTAGGAGGGCAGTCGCGTAGCGGTATTGATTGTTCCGGATTTGTGCAAAAGACATTTTTGGATCGTTTTAACATTTATTTACCAAGAACGACTGCCGAACAGGCAAAATTCGGTAAACATATTCATAAACAGGATATTCAGACCGGTGATTTGGTTTTCTTTAAAACTGGTCGTGGACCGAATGGGTATCATGTAGGAATTTATGTCAAAGAAGACAAATTTTTACATGCCTCAACCAAAGGCGGAGTGATTTACTCTTCTATGAATAGTCCTTATTGGAATAAAGCTTTTTGGCAGGTTAGGCGAATTTAACGGCGATATTTTTCTTCACTCATTTTCTCTCTATTATTCGGAGTCCGTTGATTTTGCAACTAATTGGCGCAGTTGTGGAAGCAGGTGACTAATTAATGCAAGTTGTTGAAATGGTATAACCAAATCCGTTTGTTCAATGGTGGTTTTGTTTTCTATTTGAATAGCGTTAATGCTGAGATCGATATTTTCTTGTAATTTATTAAAAATATCCGCCGGTAATTTTTCAATATTTTCCAGCATATAGATAATTTTTTTTGCCGTCGGATAGAAACCGGATAAAAATTGAGCGGATTGCTGCAAATCACGCATTTTTTCGCGGTAAGCGCCTAGAGCCGAAATGTAGCTCAGTAAAGAACAATTCAGCTTTAACAGCTCAAATCCCCGTTGGAGATGAGCTTGATATTTTTGCGGCTCATGATTCATATTTGAAAGTGTCGTGCTCAATGCCGCCGCATATTCATGTGCACGGCGACGGGCGATACGATATTTTAAATCATCCCCTTTTCCGAATTGTAGTTGACCAATGATGTGCAATAAATAATAAGCATCACTCCGTATGGCTTGATGCGTGACTTTATCCAGTTGCAGATATTTCCAATCCGGCCATAAATAAGAAACCG
This sequence comes from uncultured Pasteurellaceae bacterium, assembly GCA_963525745.1. Taxonomy (GTDB): domain Bacteria; phylum Pseudomonadota; class Gammaproteobacteria; order Enterobacterales; family Pasteurellaceae; genus CAURMH01. Next base: position 13,545 of record CAURMH010000016.1, read on the forward strand.
CAAACCAGGAAATTGCTGCGCCGATTAAGGTATCGATTAAACGGGGCAGTAAAGCCGATTGGCTACCGAATCCCATCACATCGAAGCTGATAATCACCTGTAACGTAATAAAAAATGTCGAAAAACTGTAATTATTGGAGCGGAAAAAGAAAAATAAGGTACTTGTCAATACGATAAGGGCCAATTTCATTTCGATAGTCGGATTTAAATAGGGCAATAATGAGCCGACTAAAACCCCTAAAATGGTGCCGATAATCCGTTGACGTAGGCGGTTTTTGGTTGCCGAGTAATTAGGCTGACAGACAAAAATGGTGGTCAACAAAATCCAATAGCCGCGATGAAGCTGTAAAAATTCAACAATGAAGCAGGAAAGAAAAACAACAATAGATAATCGCACGGCATGGCGAAAAAGCTGGGATTCAAATGAGAAATGGGAAAGCAGCGTTTTGGCCATATTTTTAAGGCCGGTAATTTGTTCCGTATGAATTTGTGCAAAGGGTTCCGGCGTCGTTGATTCCTGTTCCAACTGGCGAAGTTGCCAATTGATACTTTGTAATGTATTAAGTAGGGTTTCGATAGCCAATAAATGCGCCGAATCCCGGGCATGAGTGTGACAATATAATTCAAAAGCATGTAGCGTGCCAATTAGGGATTTTTCCACACGCAAACTATAACGATAAGATTTATTTTGCCGTAAACATTGGGCCATTTCGTAACAGGCTTGCGCTTGCAATTCGATTAAACGCTGAATGCGAAAAATTAAATCGGTATTTTTTAATTCCTCGGTAATTTGACGATAATCAAAGTGGGTTGAGTTCGCGCGTTCATGAATGTCTTGTGCTGCAAAATAATAACGAATCATTTTACTGGTTCTGGCATGGCGATGTTGGCCGCGAATACGATAGAACAATGCTGTGCGAGCCATATTAAACGCATTGACAACATGACCGTTTTTCATGGCAAGGTTGAGTTGTTTTTTTTCAATTTCATCAATTTCATCCGGATCAAAAAACATCGCCTTAGCGTCCAAATATTCACCAAAAGCGCAAAACGCTTTCGCGACGCTTTCCTGCACGGGACGATTTGGAAAAAATAAATAAACAACGATACTCACCGAACTATACAGCAATACGCCTAACAAAATCATGAGCGGATTGATCATCCAATTTCCATCCGGGGTATAGGCTAAAATCGTATAAAGCGCAACCACCAACGTGCCGAACGCAATCGTGTTATAACGCGGCCCTATGGCGCCGATCATCGTAAAAATAAAGGTGATCGACGTCATTAAAAGCGTCAATTCAACAGGCTGTCCGATTGTCAGCTGCACGACGAAAGTTGAAATACTAAATGCGATCAACGTGTAAAAAATATTTTTTAAGCGACCGGTTAAACGGTTATCCAAATCAACCAGACCGCCGGCAATAATGCCGAGAATAAGCGCCATGGATTGCTCGGTAATCTCGAAAAACCAAATAAACAATGCCGCTAGATTAACGGCAATAAAAGGAGGAATCGTTGCAATAATTTTTGCATTTAGCCAGTTATTCATAAAAACGTCGTTGAATATCAGTAAAGTGCGGTCATTTTTGAAAAATTTAGGGGCTATTAAAAAAGCCCCTTTAAGGAAATTATTTTTGGCCTTTCGCCCAATTTAAGAAGCGGGTCTGTGTTTCTTTATCGGCTTGTTGGAACCAATATTGAAGTTGTTGCTCGGCAACATTTTCGCCCTGTACGGTAATCTTACCTTTAGTCACTTTACCGGCGCCATTTGTCATCGGCGCGGCGGCCGACATGGTTTGTGTCGCCAGTGCCGGAACGGCCGCCGCTGCACCGGAGGCATTATAATCGGAAAGATCATTGATAATATTGGCATTTGGAAAAATGCCTTCTTGTTTAAGTAAATCAATCTTCGCCTCAACGACTTGCCCGGATAAATTTTTTACCGAAATAGAAGGCATTTTTTGGAATTTTTCGACATCAGACTGGCTGTTTAATGTCGGTGCGCTAATCACCAAATCTTCACCGTTCCCTTTGAACGTTACGATAATCGGCGAAGATTCGAACAATGATTGATTGGAACTTGAACCGATAAGCTCCGCAACACGTACAACAACTTGATGTGAATCGGTATCGTTGACGGTAAATGAACGGGTTTCTTTTAATAAATTTTTGCTTGCTTTTTGTCCGTCAATCGCCAGAATGTCGATATTGGAGGAAACCGATACCATTCCGGCAACGCTGACCGTACTGGCAAGCAATGCCGCCATGCTCAGCGTAATCGCACGTAATTTCATAATGACTCCTTTTATTTGTGAATGAAATTTTTGTCTATGCTAGTCTAATTTTATGAAAATGAAAAGAAAAAGTGCGGTTAAATTTTTAGATGTTTTCGGTGATGACGGAAAAATAACAAATGTTAAGAAAATTTAGAATTTATGGACAGGTGCAGGGCGTCGGTTTTCGTTTTTTTACCCGGCGCAAAGCGATTCAATTGAATTTGACGGGGAGTGTGCGAAATTTGGCGGATGGAAGCGTTGAAGTGGTCGCGCAAGGAGACGAAGCGCAGATTAATTTGCTACGGAATTAGTTAGCGCAAGGGCCTAAAAGTGCGGTCGTAAAACGCGTTGTTTTAATGGATTGTCCCGAGCGGGATTTTTTCGACTTTTCTATTTTACCTTAAGTTAAACGAAGTCAAGTGGCGCAAGAGGCGATTTGGCGTAGTGCGAAATATTTCGTAGAATGTCGGCATCCAACATCGTCTTTTTATCAATAAGGAAAATGAAATGCATAGTGAAACACGCATTTATTTAATGGAATTGCGTCAAGCGATGGAGCGTCTTGATTTGTGGCAGGCGGTTCCGCCGAGTCCGGAAGCGTTTTCCAGCCAAGCGCCTTTTTCGCTGGATACGTTGTCGCCGGAGGAATGGCTACAATGGATTTTTATTCCCCGAATGTTGGCGCTCATTGAATCGCAGGCCGATCTGCCGCGGGAAATCGCTATTTCGCCTTATATTGAAGAAGCCTTAAAAGAGTATGATGACGTAGAATTGCTTTTAACGCCTTTACGTAAAATCGAAGCCTTGCTACAACGATAAATGGTGATGCTGGAAATTTTATATCGGGACGAGTGGTTCGTCGCCGTTAATAAGCCGGCCGGGATGTTGGTGCACCGCAGTTGGTTGGATTCGCACGAAACGGCATTTGTGATGCAAAAGCTTCGTGACCAAATCGGTCAATATGTTTTTCCGATCCATCGTCTTGATCGACCGACTTCAGGGGTATTGCTTTTCGCTTTAAGCAGTGAAGCGGCAAATCTGATGTGTCGGCAATTTGAACAAAAACAAGCGGATAAGTCTTATCTGGCGATCGTGCGCGGTTATGTGTTAGGGGAGGGGCGGATTGATTACCCATTGAAAATTAAGTTAGACAAAATTGCGGATAAATTTGCACAAAAAGATAAATCGCCTCAGGAAGCCGTGACCGATTATATCGGTTTAAATCAAGTAGAAATGCCTTATGCAGTAGGGAAATACCAAACGGCGCGATACTCGCTGGTATGTTTAATTCCCCGCACCGGCAGAAAGCATCAGTTACGTCGTCACTTAAAACATATTTTTCATCCGATTTTAGGCGATACGCAATACGGCGATTTGCATCAAAATCGGGCATTAAGTCAACAAACCGGTTGTACGCGCTTGTTTTTACATGCAAATTCATTAGGTTTTAGCCATCCGTTCACCCGTCAATCCGTCCGAATCGACGCTGGTTTGGATATACAATGGCAACGTTTATTTCAGTTCTTTAATTGGCAAAAATAATGGAAAAAATGATCTTAGAGAATGTGCTTTTAAATTTAACTCACGCGCAACAACAAAAAGCGGTGGCGCAAATTCAAGCTTTGATGGCACAAGGAATAAGTAGTGGGGCGGCCATACAAATCGTTGCCAAACCATTACGTGAAATACATGAAAAGCGTGGTAAAACGGAAAAAGATAAAAAATGAACAAAAAAGCGCATTTTTTGTGATCGCCTTAACAATTTTAAAGATTATGTCTTGCATAAAACAGTCTAATGGTAAATTATAGCGCCACTGAGGTGATAAGACATAAGACGGATGTCTTATTGTGTTTGGTGTATTAAAGGCTAGGCCATGGGGTTTATTATGGAAATCGGTATCGTAAAGTGGTTCAATAATTCAAAAGGATTCGGATTTATTTCTGCGGAAGGCGTCGATACGGATATTTTCGCTCACTATTCAGTCATTGAAATGGACGGATATCGTTCGCTCAAAGCAGGTCAAAAAGTCCAATTTGAAGCGATCCATGGCGAGAAAGGTTCCCATGCCACAAAAATTATCCCGGTGTCGGATAATTAAGTTTGTCCTTATATTTTCTCTATTTAGTTATTTTTAATATAAAAGACAAGGGGTTGCAGTCTTGTCTTTTTATGTTGTTTATTCTTTTGTTAACAGGTTTTTCAACCCCGCTTTCATCGCATCCATCTGACTTTCGTAAAGCGCCTTGCTTTCCCGTTCATCAATCATATAAGTGATGGTTTCGGAAAGCGTCATCTTCATTTTATGCGAGTATTTTGACAAACGTAACCAAACGGCGTATTCCAAATCAATAGACTTTTTCTTCGTCGATTGTTTTTCGCCATTAAAAAAACGTTTTCGTCTGGCGCGAATGGCTTGATCCAACTTTATCGACAAGGCCAAAGACATATGCGAATTAATCCAATCCTCAATTTTTTCGGGATAATTTTGACTTTCGCGCAACTCACGAATTTTATCCTCCCTTAAGCTTTTTTCTTCGTAACGCGTGATATTTTCACCATCGCGATCTTTCCGCATAAGGTAAATCCATTTCCAATTGGCTTCCTGATTTTCTAATTTTTGATATTTCATGGTTATTTTGGTGACGTGGTAACATAAGTGAACTATACCTGTTTTCACCGATTTTTACAACAGATGGAAATATGCGATAATGCACAAAATTTTTTTCAAGAGTGATTATTAATGCAGCGTTCCTTTGCCGATAGAGCCTTAGATTGGCAATCTTTACAACCCCGTTTAGAATTTTCTCAAATTAGTACATCGATCGATTTTTGGCATTTACAACCTCATCTTACACATTCTCTTCGGTTGTTTTTAAATAGCCCTCAATCGTCTTTACTGCTCCTAAAAACAGATGACAATTCCGCCTATCTTCCGATGCTGACGCAATGGATTGAAGCACAGTCGGACAATTCGAATAATTCTATCGTTGGTGCCGATTATTTAATCACTGCCGGGAGTCAATCCGATTTTCCGCGCATTAGCGTTAAGCCGGCAATGTCGCTGCAAGACAATTTTGCGGCTCGAACCGGTAATGTGCAAAGTGCGCTCTATGTCGATCAATTTAAATTATTCGGATCGTTACGTTACCATTCGGCCTCACAACAAATTCAATTAACCCCGGGACTGGTTCATCGTGCCAACGGGGGCGTATTAATTTTAACGCTATCCGCCCTATTGACGCAGTTTGAATTATGGCCCCGTTTAAAACAAATCCTGCATTCAAAAACATTTGACTGGTATTCCGCTCATCCGTTTAAACCGTTACCTTGCGAAGTTCCCGGTTATCCGATTGATTTAAAATTAATTTTATTAGGAACGCGTGACGAGTTGGCGGCATTTGCCGATTTGGAGGAAAATTTATATCGATTCGCCGATTACACTGAAATTGAGAGTTATTTTATGCTCAATACGACAGATGAGCAGCAAAAATGGGGGAATTATATCAGCCGACTTGCGCAAAATAACGCATTAACTATAGATCATAAAGGAATCAATCGTCTTTACCAATTGTTAACGCGAGAAAGCGGCGATCGTTTAACAATCAGCGTTTCCCCCGCCAAAATCATTGGTTTGCTGAAACAAGCACAGGCATTAACGCATAAAGCGCAATTAAGTGCGGTCGATTTTGACGCCGTTTTTGAGCAACAACAGCGTCAATATCGTTTTCTACGTGAACAGGCTTATGCGGACATTTTAAATGAACAGGTTTATGTCGCAACAGAAGGGGAATTTGTCGGCCAAATAAATGGCTTGTCGGTTATTGAATATCCCGGTACCCCGATTTCATTCGGCGAACCTTCACGCATTAGTTGTATTGTACAGTTTGGCGACGGAGAAGTGATTGATGTAGAACGCAAAAACGAATTAGCCGGTAATTTGCACAGCAAAGGTATGATGATCGCCGAAGCCTGTTTAGCCGGTATTTTAGAACTGCCTTCTCAACTGCCGTTTTCCGCCTCATTAGTTTTTGAGCAATCTTACGGCGATATCGACGGAGATAGTGCTTCTTTGGCCGGTTTTTGTGTTTTAACCAGCGCGCTGGCCGATTTGCCTTTGCCACAACATATTGCCGTGACGGGAGCCATAGACCAATTCGGTTTGGTCCATGCCGTAGGGGGCGTTAATGATAAAATTGAGGGCTTTTTCACCATTTGCCAACGGCGTGAGCTCAACGGACGACAAGGGGTTATTATTCCAAGCACGACAATTCAGCAACTGAGTTTATCTCATGATGTGGTAAGTGCGGTCAAAAACGGGCAATTTTTTATTTATGCCGTCGATGATGTTTATCAAGCCTGTGAAATTTTATTCCAACGGGATTTAATCGAGGAGGAAAATAAAACCTATAGCAAAAATAATGAACCGATTGCCCATCTGATTCAACGTCGTATTGATTATCGCTCGGAAGGGAATTCAAGAGGATTTTGGGCAAATCTATTCAAGTCTTAACTGACTCATCGGATTAGTTCAGCGAACAAGTGTTAGCTATTTACAAGATCATTATTCTTATTTAGAATAGGACAATATCTGGTTATCAATGATAATTTACCGTTAAAAAGGAATTAAATAATGAACACTTGTACACCAAATAAAAAACATCGCTATGATTATGAAGATTTACTTGCCTCCGGTCGGGGCGAATTATTTGGTAAAGAGGGCCCTCAGCTGCCGGCGCCGATTATGCTGATGATGGATCGCGTGATTGAAATGAATGAAACGGGAGGGAATTTTGAAAAAGGTTACATTGAAGCCGAACTAGATATTAACCCGGATCTCTTTTTCTTTCGTTGTCATTTTATCGGCGATCCCGTCATGCCGGGTTGTTTGGGCTTAGATGCGATGTGGCAGCTGGTCGGTTTTTATCTTGGCTGGGTCGGAGGCAAAGGGAAGGGACGCGCGCTTGGCGTCGGAGAGGTAAAATTTACCGGTCAAGTCTTGCCTACGGCGAAAAAGGTGACTTATCGCATTCATATGAAGAGGGTAATTAATCGCAAGTTAGTTATGGGGCTTGCTGACGGAGAAGTGCTGGTTGACGGAAGGGTCATTTACACCGCAACAGACTTAAAAGTCGGCTTGTTCCAAGATACTTCAAGTTTTTAAGTCGGACTCGCTATTTTAGCCCGACGATTTCGGGCTAAATTTTAATGTTCATCATCAATAATATCATCAAATTTCGCCGCTAATAATTGCGCCAAGTCTTGGGCTTTTAATTCTACGCTCAGCCCGCGTTTGCCGCCGGAAATATAAATGGTGGAAAAATTAAGTGCGGTCGATTCTATCACGGTGTTTACCCGTTTTTTTTGCCCGATAGGGCTAATTCCGCCGACAAGATACCCCGTACTTTTCTGCGCCGCTTCTTTATCGGCCATATCGACTTTCTTTACCCCAATGGATTTTGCCGCTTTTTTCAAGCTTAATTTATATGCGGTCGGTAAAACAAAGCATGCTAACTTTTTTTGATCGCCATTTTCTGCCACAAGTAATGTTTTAAAGGATTGTTGCGGATCTATACCAAGTTTTTCCGCCGCTTCATCACCGAAATGGGTATTATTCGGATCATGATCGTAATGATGTAGGGTAAAAGAAATATTGTATTTTTTAAGTAAATCAATTGCCGGTGTCATTTTATTTTTATCTCTTATTTCAGTAGAATATCAAGCGTTATTTTACAGCGGAGAGAAAAATGGATGCAACGTTAAATATCGCAATTGCGGCTGAATTTGAATTAAGCGAGAAAATCGTTGATTTTCTTGAGCAAAGTGCGGTCAATATTTCAAAAGTTTCTGCTATTGAAATTTTTCCCTTTGAAGAAGAGCAATATTTACGTTTCAAAAAGAGTAGTGTGTCGCAAATTGCATTAGAAAATGTCGATTGGTCTTCGTTCCATTATGTCTTTTTTGCCGGCAATATTGAGCAAGCAAGTCACATTGCGGCAGCGGCCGACGCGGGTTGTGTCGTCATTGATTTATTTGCGATTTGCGGTATTTTGCCTGATGTTCCTGTTGTCGTACCTGGTATCAATGACACAAATCTCATTGAATTGAGACAACGTAACATTGTAAGTTTAGCCAATCCGCAAGTCAGTCAAATTTCCTTAGCATTAACACCGATTTTACAACAGACGGAATTATCACAAATTTTTGTAACCTCATTGCTTCCAGCGTCCTACCTACACGCCGAAAATGTGACGAAATTAGCGAACCAAACCGCACGTTTACTAAACGGCATACCATTAGAAAAAACGGAACGGCGCTTGGCATTTGATGTTTTCCCAAAAGAAACGTCTCATTTAACCCTTCAATTACAAAAAATTTATCCGCAATTAAACGACATCGTTTTTCACCAAATTCAAGTGCCGGTTTTTTATGGAATGGCGCAAAAAGTGACTGTATTTGCGAAAGGTTTAATTGAATCTGTAATGGAGAATTCTTCCCTTATTCAATGGCATGAAACGATGATTACACCAGTTTTAAACAGTGAAAATGAAAGTGGCGATGACGCTGTTAAATTGCATATTACTCAGCCTAAGATTTTAGAGTCCGAAAACGGTCAAGTTCTTGAATTTTGGTCTGTTGCCGATGAGCAGCGATTTCATATTGCACAGCTTGGCACAAAACTCTTTGAATCCTTGTATTTTCAAGGGTATTAACGAAGCGAAGATAAGCGCAGATTAAAGAATAACACTTTTCGTCTGCAGTCAAATGTGGTAAATTTAAGCTCTATCGTTTATTTGATAAGGTGTAACACTATGAAATTAACAAAATTATTTTCTATCGCATTGTTTGGTGCCCTTGCTGCCACTCAGGTTAATGCTGCGCCTGAGACAGAAAGCCGACCGATGCAACAACAAGAAGATGTGGCATTAAAAAACTTTAACAGTTCTGTGAGCATTCAGTTAGCCGGCTTTGATGCTCAAGAAGTTGAAGGAAAAAAATACCTCATTTTTGTACACAATGTGACTAATAAAGGAAAAAATTCAACCATTAAAAATATTAAATGGACAACGTTATTGGTAAATAATGAACAAATCGTATTACCGATACCGGCTCAGGTTGATAATCTTGAATTAAAGCCGGGTACAGCAACACAAGTTGCCGTGACTGTGCCATTCGAACAACTTAACGAGCAAGTTCTTGCCGTTATTACCAACCCTGAAAACCGCTTTCAACCGATTATCGCGGCTCAAGAACTTGGTTATACTAACGGTAAGCGTATCGTAATCAAATAGTTTATGAGACTTAAGTAAAAAAACCGGGCAAATACACCCGGTTTTTTAGTTAATACGTTTTATGGCATGAGAATATTATGAATTCGTCAAAGCGGCTAGGTCTTTATCAATAAGGAATAGCGCTTTTCCGTCCTCGCCAAGAATGTTAAATTTATCCAAAATACTGTTGAATAATTTCTCTTCTTCGTGTTGTTCCGCGACATACCATTGTAGAAAATTGAATGCGGAATAATCTTTTTCTTCAAAGGTTTTCCCCACCAATTCATTGATTTTGCCGGTGATGTATTTTTCATGTTTGCAGGTAATTTCGATTACATCGCGTAATGAAGCGTACTCATGAGATGGTGCGTCAATTTTATTAATGATCGGCAATGCGCCGGTTTCATTAAGGTAAGTAAATAATTTGCGCATATGTTGCATTTCTTCTGCAGCATGAGCAAATAAGAATTGTGCAGCCCCTTTATAACCTTTTTGTTCGCACCAAGCGCTCATCTGAAGATATAAATTAGAAGAGTAGAATTCTAAATTTAATTGATCGTTTAAAAGTTTAATGACATTTCCTGATAACATCTTTATCTCCTTAATTTATTATAGGCCTGCTAAATCACGGTCAATGAAATAAAGTGCGCGGCCATCCTCGCCCATTAAATTAAATTTATCCAAAATACTGCTAAATAATTTAATCTCTTCATGTTGCTCGGCAACATACCATTGTAAAAAATTAAATGTAGAGTAGTCTTTGTCCGCAAAGGTGACTTCGACTAATTCATTAATTTTTGTCGTAACTAATTTCTCATGCTCAAAAGTGATTTCAAAAATCTCTTTTAATGACTTGTATTCACTGCGAGGTGCTTCAATTGTGCCTAAAAGGGGCATGCCGCTGGTATCGCTGACATAGCGAAAAAGTTTTTGCATATGTTCCATTTCTTCATCAGCGTGACGTTCTAAAAATGCAGCGGCGCCTTCATAGCCATGATTAGCACACCATGCGCTCATTTGAAGATAAATGTTAGATGAATAAAATTCGAGATTAATCTGTTCATTCAATTTTTTTGTAATTGCCTGAGTTAGCATAAAAGCTCCTTAATTTTAAATTGCGATAAATCATTACAAGACAACGTGACTTGTAGCATTATTTTAATATATAAATGAGAATAGTCAAGAAAATTTTATAATAAGTTATTAATTAATAATATATTTTAATAAAACCAATTATCATTTTCTCTGTATTGTTTACAAGGATGCTTACCGTAGTTATGATTCGCTTGATGTCAGTGAGTTAGTCATTTTCGCATCAATCACAGTACGTGCTTTGCGGAAAACATAACCACATAAACGGAATTGAGAATTTTTGGAATCAAGTAAAATGCCATTTACGCAAATTTAACGGCATTCCCAGAGCGCATTTTAAGCGAATGTGAATGGTGTTTTAATCACAATGAAATAAAATCTCAAATTTCTTCTTTAAAACAATTTGTTAAGGGGAGTTTAGTTATCTAGTACAGCCCCTTTCTAAATTCATACACGCAATAATCCTTTTCTTAAGTAAATCAACCAGAAAACAAATAAAAAGCAGAGGAAAGATAATCCAAATTCCTATTACCTTATAAAGGTCACAAATTTAATTTATTTAACATAATATACATTATGCGAAATTAGTTATCAGGTGAGCGAAAGCTATTGATTAAGAAGATCACAGACTTATGCACAAGTCACAGGTACTAGTAAAACAAGACAAAATAAGGACGGATAACACGCTGTAACACGTTATTTTATAGTTTTATTGAATGGTTAAATTGGAATGTCAAGGAAATGTAAAGACACACGGTGCGTTTCGCATTATCTAATCAGCGTAAAGAACGTAGCTCTAAAAATTCTGCAGAAGGCGGATTGATTACTATTGATTTTTTGAAAAACGCTACGCGCAATGAATTCATTTTTTCAAATAAATATTGCTGTTTCCGGCGCTGCAGCCGCTGCGCCTTACGTCAGGAGAAAATGCGCGGCATTTTCTCCCGCCCCCCTATAGTATTGCTAATTCAAATTTAATGATGAAGTAACAAAGTAAAAGCCACAAAGCGCAGGCGTGTAACGCCTTTACCCTTTGTAGCTTTTACTTTATGAAATTCAATTAAATCATTTTAACTTGCAATAAAATTACAATGTCTGTCTTAGTGTTTGATTTAGATTTTCCCGTCAAGAAGCCTTTCGGCAAGAATGAAAAACCTGTTTCACCCTCCGTTAATTTGTTTTCAGCCAGTCCGCCTAAAACCACAATATCACCACTTTTTAATGTTACATCTGTGACAATGTCGCGTTTTATTAATATCGGTGATTGATTAACACCTGTGTCGGTCTTCACAAAATTAGAAAGTTGTTGATTGATTTTTAAGTCTATCGCATTACTTTTAATCGTTGGTTGTATATCAAAGATCACACCAGAAGAACGATATTCAATCGATTGAATAGGTCTGCTGTCCTGATAGGTAACATTTGATAAAACAGGTATATCAGAACCTACTGAAAAATTCTCCTTTGAACCTGATTTTACACGCAACGTTGGGCTACTAACGACTTGAAAGCGTTCATCAGTGCGAAATAACTCAATCATTGCATCCAAATTCCCTGCAAACCGTAAATAAAATTTTCATAGTTTTGTTTGGCCACTCGGCTTTAATTCAAGATTATCAACCTGAGCCGATATCTTTTTCAAACCGTTTCAACCGCGATAGACTTAAAAATCAATCAACAACTACGTTCCGACTAAGGCGTTGGAAGGAATATTGTAAAAACGCGCGGCTTATCTGATACTTATTTTTCCATTCAAAATAGGTTGGAGAGCCTGTAATTTAAATTCTATTGTGTAATGTTTACCCATAAAAAATCTGCACCTCAATTTTTGGGATGCAGATCAAAATTAATCTGCTAAAGGATTGGATTATTTTTTATTTCCTACTGAAATAAGAATAGTTTTTATCTATAATGTAAAAATTAAGTGAAATAATAGGAGAACATCATGAGTAAGGAAGAAGTCGGTCATAATTTTCTTACCCGTTTAGGGAAAACCCGTTTGCGTCCAGGCGGTCGAAAAGCGACTGAATGGCTCATTGCCAATGGCGATTTTAATGAGAACAAAAAAGTCTTAGAAGTGGCTTGTAATATGTGTACTACTGCCATTGGACTTGCAAAACAATATGGTTGCCATATTGAAGGTGTGGATTTAGACGAAAATGCCTTAGAAAAAGCCAAAGCCAATATTGCTGCAAACGGTTTGCAAGATAAAATTCATGTGCAACGTGCCAATGCCGTGAAATTACCTTTTGAAAATAACAGCTTTGATGTGGTCATTAATGAAGCGATGCTTACGATGTTGCCTGTAGAAGCTAAAATGAAAGCGGTGGCAGAATATTTTCGCGTGTTAAAACCAGGTGGTTTTTTATTGACTCACGATGTGATGTTAATGGGCAATGATCACAAAACCATCCTAGAAAATATGCGAAAAGCCATTAATGTGACGGTTACGCCATTAACAAAAGAGGGATGGAAAAATATTTTCCATGAAAGCGGCTTCCGTAATGTAGAGACTTTTTCCGGTGGCATGACATTATTATCGCCAAAAGGCATGATTTATGATGAAGGCATTTTAGGTACGCTCAAAATCATCAAAAATGCGATGAAGCCGGAAAATCGTGAACAATTTAAACGGATGTTCAAAACCTTTAATGACAAAGATCGCAAATTACATTTTATTGCGGTGTGTAGTCAGAAGTAGGAATCCTCAAAGTGCGGCTAAAATTTACCGCACTTTACTATCTCCTATAAAAAATACCTGTATCTGAATATATCATCTCAGAAACAGATATTTACCTACAGCGGAGAATGGAGACAGGCTCCATAAAAAAAACAATTATTTATATTCTACGACCACATCCGCTTCGGTGATTGTATCACCGTAAATTGGTTGTAAGGTTTTTTCGTAGGCTTGTTTTAACACGCCTTGTTTCCCTAATTTTTCAATTTCAGCATTTAACCAGTTCAACAATTCGGTATCCCCTTTTCTTACTGCCGGCGCAATGAAATCTTGATCACCTAAATTTTTCACGCCCACCGTAAAGCCCGGATTTTCTTTCGCCCAGGCAAACAACAATGTGTTGTCATGGGCAAGCGCATCGCCACGACCATCACGTAAAGCTTCGAAGGTTTCGGTATTTTGCTCGAATTTCAATAGTTTGATGTCAGGATAATTTTTAGTGAAATACGCATCTGCGGTGGTGCCTTTATTGATTAATAAAGTTTTACCTTTTAATTGGTTCACATCGGTAATCACTGATCCGTCTTTTGACACCACACCCAATGCCACTTTCATGTAAGGTTTCGCAAAATCCACCACTTCTGCACGCGCTGGGGTGACAGTGAAATTAGCAAGAATAATATCCACTTTATTGGAAGTAAGATATTCCACGCGGTTAGCCGCTTCAACTAACACATATTCCGCTTTATTTTCATCGCCCAATAAATCTTTGG
>CAURMH010000017.1:0-26205 GCA_963525745.1 uncultured Pasteurellaceae bacterium
GGTTTAGATCGCCTAGCCGTATCGCAGTAGGAACTATCATTGTATTGTCATTTATCGGCGGTATTCTATCTTGGGTAGGATTCAACTATGGTTTAGCACAAACAAACACAGAAGAATTCTGCGCAAGTTGCCACACCAATGATGCCTATCCGGAATATTTGCACAGTGTACACTATCAAACCCGTACCGGTGTGGGCGCAAGTTGCCCGGATTGCCACGTTCCTCATGAATTCGGACCGAAAATGTGGCGCAAAATGGTGGCGGCAAAAGAAGTGTATGCTCATTACATGGGCTTAACCGATACCCTTGAGAAATTTAACACCCGTCGTCCACATATGGCAGAACACGAATGGGCGCGCATGAAAGGCAACGATTCACAAGAATGTCGCAACTGCCATAAAATGGATCGTATGGACTTCTCTCAACAAAAAACCGTGGCACAAAAAATGCATAAATTTGCTCAAGAAAATGGCAAAACCTGTATTGACTGCCATAAAGGTATCGCGCATAACTTACCGGATATGAGCAAAGTAGCACCGGGCTGGTTACAAGACGCAGAAGTGAAACCGGCAGAACAGCAAGACAAAAAGTGAAACTTTGTTAAAAATGACCGCACTTTAAAATGAAATAGGCACTATAATGTGCCTATTCTTATATTTTCTGCTGACTTATTTGCGGTATTTTATACTTAATTCCTAGGTACAAAACATGACTTATTCAATCAACGACTTCATTCAATTAATTGCACAGTTACGCGATCCGGCTAAGGGTTGTCCGTGGGATCTTAAGCAAAATTATGAATCCATGGTTTCTTGCTTGACCGAAGAAACCTATGAAGTAATTGATGCAATTCAACGTAAAGACATGAACAACTTACGTGAAGAATTGGGCGATTTATTATTGCAAGTTGTTTTTTTCAGTCGTCTTGCGGCGGAAGATAATATGTTTACTTTTGATGATGTATTAAACGATGTAGCGGAAAAAATTATCCGCCGTCACCCCCATATTTTTGGCAACCTTACTGCAACAAACGATGAAGAAGCGCTAGCTCATTGGAATACCGCAAAAGCAAAGGAAAAACAACATACTCAAAACGAATCAATCCTAGACAATATCCCAAATGCCTTCCCGGCACTAATGCGCGCCGAGAAACTCCAAAAACAATGCGCTAAAGTCGGTTTTGACTGGCATGAAATTTCTCCCGTATTGAAAAAAGTCGAGGAAGAATTACAAGAAGTTAAAGATGAATTAGCCCAAAAACAACAGAATCAAATAAAAATCGAAGAGGAAATGGGAGATTTATTATTTTCTGTCGTCAATTTATCGCGCCATTTAGGCTGTAATGCAGAAGAAGCCTTACGTAAAGCGAATCATAAATTTACGTCACGTTTCAAAAAAGTTGAGGAAATCGTTCGTGAAAGCGGAGATAACATTGCTCAATTACCC
This sequence comes from uncultured Pasteurellaceae bacterium, assembly GCA_963525745.1. Taxonomy (GTDB): domain Bacteria; phylum Pseudomonadota; class Gammaproteobacteria; order Enterobacterales; family Pasteurellaceae; genus CAURMH01. Next base: position 1,447 of record CAURMH010000017.1, read on the forward strand.
CTTGAAGAACTTGATAAAATTTGGGCGCGAGTAAAGAAATGCAAATAAAAATAAAACGCCGTATTCGGCGTTTTATTTTTAGTAATAAGAATGCTCCCCGCGCTGATGCTCCGTAATATCTTTCGCCCCTTTAAGCTCATTTGGGAACATATCGATCAACTGACGTTCGACCCCGTTTTTTAATGTCACATCCACCATTGAGCAACCATTACAACCACCTCCGAATTGTAAAATCGCGTAACCGTCATCCGTAATTTCAATTAACGTAATCCGTCCGCCATGACTGGCCAATTGAGGATTAATTTGAGTTTGAATAACATATTCAACTCGCTCGATTAGCGGTGCATCATCCGCCACTTTACGCATTTTGGCATTCGGCGCTTTTAAGGTTAACTGCGCGCCCAATTCTTCAGTAACGTAATCAATTTCAGCTTCTTCCAAAAACGGTAAACTCACTTCGTCAACAAAAGCGGAAAAAGTGTCGTATTTCATTTCCGTGTCACTCTCCTCAATGGAATCCGGCGGACAATAAGAAACCCCACATTCCGCATTAGGCGTACCCGGATTAACGACAAAAATGCGAATATTCGTTCCTTCTTCCTGATTATCCAACAGTTTGCGAAAATGCGCTTGCGCCGCATCAGAGATTGAAATTTGAACCATTAAACATTCCTTAATACTTGATATAGTTTGTCGGAAATAATACTCCTCATCCCAACCTTTTTCCACCCTTTTATCTCTAAATAGTCCTACTGATATTAGGTTTTTGCCAATCCCCAAACCTGAATATGCCGAATGTCGGTTTTTCTTAGCGTTTTAATCACTTCATTAAGCGTTGAGCCCGTCGTAATAACATCATCAACCAATGCAATAGATCGATAGCTAACTTCGGCAGCTGATGAAGAAAGGACAAAAGCGTTTTTTAAATTATGACGCCGGCTCTTAGCCGTGAGTCCGCGCTGAGTATGGGTATATTTTGCGCGTTGAATTAAATCGGAACAAAGCGGCAAATTTAACCATTTTGCCAGTTGTCGAGAAAGTAATTCCGCTTGGTTATAACCACGCTGCCATTGGCGTCGGTGATGCAGGGGTACGGGAACGATCGCTTCAGGCAAGGTCAATTGGTGGGTTCGCTTTGCATTTCGAACGGCAAGATAAAGCAATCTGGCTAAAGTGCGGTCAAGCCAAAAGGCGTTTTGAAATTTGAATTGATGAATGAGAATGGAAAGAGGCGGCGTATAATCGCCGACCACAACCAATCTCTCCCATAGCGGAGCCTGATGTAAACATTGGCCGCAACGCAATGAATACTGACTAAGGATCGAACCACAGCGCCCACAATGCGGCCGTATTGAAATATTTTTTAGACATCGACTACATAGCCCGTGATGCGCGATATATAAACGGGAATGACATCGAACGCAACTAAAGCTAAACGGGTTATTGAACATAAGCCTCTCGTCGATTTTACTATGCTAAAGTGCGGTTAAAAATCTAAATATTTATTTAGTTTTTGTCGCGGTTTTATCATGCATTAATTTTTTGGCTGACGACTCTTTAAAGGAATCCAGCGTTTGCCCTTGTTTAAGAATATGCGGTGTGACGAAAATAACTAATTCACGTTTTTTATGTTGTTCTTTTTCTCTGCTAAATAATCGCTTTACAACAGGAATATCGCCAAGCAACGGCACTTTATCCACCCCTTTGGTTATCGTATCGTGAAATACTCCCCCCAGGACAATCGTTTCTCCGTCTTTAGCAAAAACCTGCGTATTAATTTCCTGTTTATCAATGGATACAACTTGGTTATTACCGTATGTTACCTGACTGCCGGGCGAATTCTGACTGACCACCAAATCCAATAAAATCGCATTGTCGCGTGAAATATGCGGCGTCACTTCAAGCCCTAGAACCGCTTCACGAAATTCAACGGACTGAGTTTCGCTTTTAGTATTATTAATTACATAAGGAATTTCGGTTCCTTGCTTAATACTGGCGCTTTTCTTATTCGTCGTCAGCAAACGGGGGCTGGCAATAATTTCAACATTATTTTCCTGCTCTAAAGCGCTCAACTCCAAATCCAATAACCGTCCGTTAATCTTCGCGACTTGCAGCGCAATTGAGCCGGCAGGGTTTGTTACGGTCGGGAAATTCACATTCAGATTTTCCACCACATTACTAAATCCGTTTGCCGCCAATGAACCGCTCACTCGATGCGCCCCTTCCGCCGGATTAAAAATGCCCCAGCGAACGCCCAGTTCTTTTAAACTTTCATCATTAATCGTCACAATACGTGCTTCAATGGCAATTTGCTCAATCGGTTTATCCATTTCCGCAACCAATTTTCTGATATTTTTAATCGCGCGGGCATCGTCTTGAATCAACAACAGATTACTACGGTCATCAAAACTGAGGCTTCCCGACGGGGAAAGTAATGAGCCGTTACCGGCAGTAAGTGATTTCATCACTTCCGAGGCTTTGGCAAACTGGAGTTTGATAGACGCAGTTTGCAATGCCGCAATCGGATTTTCCGCGTTTGCTCCCGTAATAACCGACGGATCAAGCGTAGCGGCATATTTAGCATGATCGGGTAGTTTATTTAAATAATAAATCCCTTTTTCATGATGCAACTCCAACTGTTTAATGCGCGCGACAGAACGCAATAATTGATCAAAATCGATATTATCCAATTTTAGCGAAACACTACCCTCAAGTTCATCATCAATCACTAAATTGGTTTGTTGTTCGGCAGCTAACTGCTGCAGTGTGGCAACCATCGGAGCGCGTTTTAAATGAATCGAAAAAACTTGATTGGCAGATACCGCCAAGGAGATACAAAAACTTAACAAAAATAGACCGCACTTTATCATTAATCGTGACATTGAAACTCCTTATAGCGGTACGGAAAAAACGGTAACATCATGACATTCACGGTTTTTCGGCTTAGCCATTTGAACCTCGTTGGATGAAATCTTTTTAATTTGATAGCTTTCCTGCGCAATCCAATCATCTTGGCCGACACTAAAAATATGTTTATCAACGTCACTAAAAATCGCCTGTTGTCTATCTTTATACTGAATAAGGCCAATCAGCTTGAGATGCTGAAAACTGACCTCGGAGGCAATAACGGACGTTGCCTGCGGACACTTTATTTTCGGTTCCATGTTGACAGGGGTTTCCATCTGCGTATCGGGTTGATTGCTGCGATTTGCACGGCTGAAAGGATCGCGTTTTGCGTCAGCACTAAAAATGCACAGCATGAGCCCGACAAAGAAGAGCTTTTTCCAGTTAATCCTTTTCCACATAATTACTCCTGCATTAATTGTAAAACGACGCTGCTCTCAATTGAGCGTTGATCGTCGGAGTCATCCTGACGGAAGATACTCAGGCGAACTAATGCAACGTTCGGTTGAGTTAAAAGTGCGGTCAATAATTGCGATAAATCTGCAAAATGACCTTCCAGCGTCAGCTGTAGCACCAACCCTTGGTTAAACGTCCAACGGCTCAATGGAATATGCAACCGCTCACTTTTATTCTGTTGAATAAATCGGTTTAAGGGTAAGGTTTTTGCCGCTAATTCGGGCGTTAATTGCTGTTGAACCGATTTCTGTTTTAACACGGCGAGAATTTTCTGTTGCCGCAATAATTCATCTTGTGCCTCATGCCAATTTCTTTCTGCCGTTTGGCGCTGATGTTGATTTGAAAAATACGTCATAATCGGAAAAAAATTGACCGCACTTATGATACCGATAAACAAGAAGAGGCGATAAACAGACGGAAACAATAACCATCTGGCGATGGGATGTTCTAATGATTGGAAACCGAGTAATGACATTAATTCGCCTCCGAATCATTTATCCGTATTTCAAACTCAAATTGCAGCCGATCGGACAGCGATTCAAAGTGAGTCAACCGAATTTGAGCAAACCGTTCGCGCAAAAATTGATGAATTTCCTCAAATTCCTGCTGAGTTGCCGCCTTTCCTTTGAGTCGGAGATGTTCCGCATCAATAACAAATTCGTCCAGCTCTCCCTGATAAAAAGGTAATTCCATCAAGTCGGCAAGAATACGTCGAGCCGATTCCGTTGCGAGCGGACGTTGTTGTTCCGTTTCTTGAGTTTGCCGGCGAAATTGAACGATTTGTTGTTGAACTTGATCGGTTTTATGTTGAATTTGTTCAAATTGTTCATAAAGTTCGTCAATCGTTAGCCCCTGTGTTTTATTCCAAGAAGAAAATAAGGTATAAAAGAGAATAGAAAAAATGATGCAAACGAGCAGTTGCCATAAAAAAAGCGTCAAACGTCGCCGGTGTTCCATCAATCGCCAAGGAAGCAAATTAATATCACGCATAGATTTCCTCAATAATAAAAGGAGATTAGGTTAAATCCTGTTGCCACAACGCATTACCTAACGCAATGAAAGGGAATGATGTCGAAATCGGTTGCCATTGTTCAGGTAATTTCTCCTCTCCGCTGCGTCGATAAACATAAATTTGCTCGATAGGCTCAGGATAACGCTGCCGAAATTGTTCCACAAGTGCGGTCGGATTCTGTGAAGTTTCGTTGTATTGCAATTGTAAAACCTGACGTTGTCGGATTCGCTCACAAACAGCCAGGCAAAATTGTTCGTCAATATAAAGAAGCAGTGAATTAGCCGGGATACTTTTTAGTAAGTAATGAAATGCACGAAAAATAGCATTTGCCGTCACATCTAAACAATCTAAAACAAAAGGAGAATAATCTTCAAGAAAGGCAGCGGCCATTTGTTGGCGCAATGCATATAAATCAAGTCGGAACCCTTGCTTAAGCGGGTGAGATGTATAATCGAACCAGAGTTCATCAAGCGGAATCGGCAACGCTTTATTAAGAACAAAGCGGCATTGTCGGCGGCATTCCTGTTCATTAAGAATTTGAGGCAAAATGAGCGTTTTATGCCAAATTAAATGAGAGGATATTGCGGCAATAAATCGAACTTGATGATTCCCTTGCCCAAAATCCTGACTAAGGGATTGAAATAAAAAGGATTTCGCCTCAGAAATCGGTTTCACACAGGTTTTGATCTGTCTTGCTTGATCCAGCCACACAATTTCCATTTGTTGCATTCGTTTATAGAGACCAACCTGTATCCTTTTTAATGTTTTTACTGCAACCCGCATATTATTTCCTATTATTTGAACAGCTAATCTTTTATACTTACCAGCCGAATAGCCGAATAATAGTCAGATTTTTTGAACGTTCACTTAAACAGAGAGAATTTTACGATGCGGATCGCAAAATTAATATTTAGCACCCTACTCACACTATGTATTTTAGGTTTAATTACCGTCGCTATACTGTATTTTCATCTAAAATCCGAGTTACCTTCTGTTGAAACCTTAAAAAATGTTGAATTACAGCAGCCTATGCAGGTTTATACCATTGATGGGAAACTTATCGGCGAAGTTGGGGAACAACGTCGTATTCCGGTTAGGCTAGAGGAAATTCCGCAGAAATTAATTGAGGCAGTTCTCGCCACAGAAGATAGCCGTTTTTATGATCATCACGGTCTAGATCCTGTGGGCATCGCTCGAGCCTTTTATGTCGCGGTCACCAACGGCGGCGCATCACAGGGAGCAAGTACGATTACCCAACAATTAGCCCGTAATTTCTTCTTAACCCCAGAAAAAACCATTATTCGTAAGGCTCGGGAAGCCGTTTTGGCAATAGAAATCGAAAATACGCTGACGAAACAAGAAATTCTGACCCTTTATTTAAATAAAATTTTCTTAGGTTACCGTTCCTACGGCGTAGCTGCTGCCGCACAAACTTATTTTGGCAAATCGCTCAATGAATTAACGTTGTCCGAAATGGCCGTCATCGCAGGGCTTCCAAAAGCCCCATCAACAATGAATCCGCTTTATTCCTTAAAGCGTGCCGAAGAACGACGGAATATCGTACTTGGACGTATGCTTGATGAAAAATATATTAGTAAAGAAGAATATGACGCTGCCCTCAACGAACCTATTGTAGCAAGCTATCACGGCGCAAAATTTGACTTGCGCGCGGATTATGTTACTGAAATGGTTAGGCAAGAAATGGTTAAGCGCTTCGGAGAAGAAAACGCTTATAATAATGGGTATAAAGTATTTACGACTATTTTAGCCAAAGACCAAGAGGCGGCTCAAAGTGCGGTTCGTAATAATTTAATTAACTATGATATGCGTCATGGTTATCGAGGCGGCTTTGCATTATGGAAGAAAAATGAAGCCGCGTGGGATAATAACCGTATTATCGATGCATTGCGAAAATTACCAAATGCCGAGCCGTTTATGCCTGCTGCAGTTACGGCAATAACAAAAAATGGCGCACAGTTATTGTTGGCCTCGGGCGAATCGATGCTTTTACCGAATAAAGCCATGTCTTGGACCGGAAAATCCGCACCGGTCAAAGTGGGCGAGCAAATTTGGATTCGCCAACGGGCAAGTGGAGATTGGTTGCTTGGTCAAATTCCTGCGGCAAATTCGGCATTGGTTTCGTTGAATTCCGATAACGGCGCGATTGAAGCGATTGTAGGCGGTTTTAGTTTTGAACAAAGCAAATTCAACCGCGCCACACAATCCCTCGTTCAGGTAGGATCTTCCATTAAGCCGTTTATTTATGCGGCCGCATTAGAAAAAGGTCTGACGTTATCCAGTGTATTACAAGACAGTCCGATTTCTATTCAAAAGCCGGGACAAAAAATTTGGATGCCTAAAAACTCCCCCGATCGCTATGACGGACCAACTCGCTTACGTGTTGGATTAGGGCAATCCAAAAACATGATTGCGATTCGAGCCATGCAAGCCGCCGGCGTTGAATACACAGCAGATTTTCTACAACGTTTTGGCTTTAAACGGGAACAATATTTTGCCAGCGAAGCCTTAGCTTTAGGTGCGGCATCATTTACTCCGCTGGAAATGGCTCGCGCTTATGCGGTATTTGATAACGGCGGTTTTCTCATTGAACCTTATATTATTGAAAAAATTCAAGATAATGCCAGAAATGATTTATTTATCGCCAATCCTAAAATAGCTTGTATTCGTTGTAATGATATTCCCGTCATTTATGGTGAAACTCGTGATAGGATTGATGGCTTCCGTGATAATAGCGCAGCCTCAATAGATAATTTAAAACATACGGATGCCAGTACAAATGGTGAAGAACTAGATCAACAGCCGGAAAATGTGCCTGACTTGCCCGAACTACAAGCTCAACCGACAACATTGGCGGAAGATGCGGTAAACTTAATGGCAAATGCGAAGGATGGCACATCAAAAACAGAATATGCACCGCGGGTCATTAGCGGAGAATTGGCATTTCTCGTGCGCAGTGCATTAAATACGGCGATTTATGGTGAACAAGGCTTAGGTTGGAAAGGAACCAGTTGGCGTTTAGCACAAGACATTAAACGCAACGACATCGGCGGAAAAACCGGCACAACAAATAGTTCAAAGGTCGCTTGGTATGCCGGCTTCGGTGCAAATATCGTCACAACAACTTACGTCGGATTTGATGACAATAAATTAGTGCTTGGACGCGGTGAAGCCGGCGCAAAAACAGCTATGCCGGCGTGGAGTGCCTATATGAAGCAGGCCTTATCGGAGAAACCTGAACGTAAACTTCCTCTACCGCCAAAAATCGTGGAAAAAATCATTGATACAAATTCGGGTCTATTAGCCGAGACAGGCGGGCGCACCGAATACTTTATAGACGGCACAGAACCGAAACGCTCTTCCTTAAGCGAATTGCAGGAGCGGGGATATTATGTTCCGCCACAATTACAACAACAGCTTAATGGCACCGGAAATTCCCCGATGCCGGCGACGCAGGCGGAAGAATTATTTTAATGATGACGGACGAACCGAAACGTTCGCCCTATTTTATAGGCAGGAAGTATACACATGCTAAGTTATCGACATAGCTTTCATGCGGGCAATCATGCAGATGTGCTGAAACATATTGTATTAGTATTGATTATCGAAAGCTTAAAATTAAAGGAAAAAGGATTTTACTATTTAGACACCCATGCCGGTGCGGGACGTTATCGTTTACAATCAAATGAAGCGGAGAAAACGGGGGAATACCGTGAAGGCATTGCCCTTCTTTGGGACAAGGAAGATTTACCGATAGAAATCAAGCACTATATCGATCTCATAAAAGCGCTTAATCATCGAAATGAATTACGCGATTATCCCGGCTCGCCACTTATCGCCGCTCAACTACTCCGCCCGCAAGATCACGCCTTATTAACCGAGTTACATCCGACAGATTATCCCTTACTACGTGAAGTTTTCCGAAAATCATCTCATATCACAACAAAATGCGACGACGGCTTTCATCAGCTAAAAGCAACCCTGCCGCCTAAAGAACGTCGTGGTTTGATACTCATTGATCCGCCTTACGAACTCAAAGAAGACTACACGCGGGTAATCAAGGCGATAGAAGAAGGTTATAAGCGCTTTGCCACCGGTATTTATGCCATTTGGTATCCCGTTGTATTGCGCCAACAAATTAAACATATGATTAAAGGACTGGAAGCGACCGGAATTCGTAAAATTTTACAAATCGAGCTTGCCGTTCGACCGGATAATGCGCAACGCGGCATGACCGCAAGCGGAATGATTGTTATTAATCCGCCATGGTCATTAGAAAAACAAATGGAAAAGATCCTTCCTTATTTAACCAAAATACTCGCACCACAGGGCACAGGAAGTTATACGTTATATTGGATCACGCCTGAATAAAGTCAATAAAAGACCGCACTTTCATCCGAAACACGAATAAAAGTGCGGTCAGTTTTGATTGGTTTTATAAAATACCAAGCAATTGCTTAAAATCATCAAAAATCCAATCCGGATTGGATTCGCTAATCGGAATATTATAGTTATAACCATAAGTTAGCCCGACGGCAGGGCAACCGGCAGCGTGCGCGGCAAGAATATCATTACGAGAATCGCCAACAAACAAAATCTGGCGAGGCGCTAAGCCGAATTTTCCACATAAATAATAAAGCGGGGCAGGATGCGGCTTAATTGCCGGTAGCGACTGCCCACCAAGCGCTTCATCAAACAAGTGATCAATACCAAAAGCACTGAGCACCGGATTCACATGAATGGTTGGTTTATTTGTAACCACCGCAAGAAGATATCCCGTTGCTTTCAGCTGTTCGAGCGTTTCTTTAACATTTGGATATAACTGACTGATATTACAAATATTTTTCCCATAATAAAAATTAAAACGTTCTTGAATCAAAGAGATGTCACTTTGGCCCAACGTTTTACCCGTTTGATTCTGCGCCCATGCTATGGCTCGCGCGATTAAAACCGGAGCGCCGTTGCCAATCCAGGTCAATACCAATTCTTCATGCGCTTGAGGAAGATGCGCTTCGGCCAAAGCAGAATTTACCGAAAGCGCAAGGTCCGGCAAACTATTGACCAACGTGCCGTCTAAATCAAAACCAATTAACTTAAATTGTGACTGCATTATTCTTCTCCTATTTTAGCGACTTTAGCTAAATTCTGACGCATTTGAGTAATAACCTGCTCATAATCAGGTTGACCGAAAATTGCAGAACCGGCCACAAACATATCGGCGCCTGCAGCCGCAATGCGGGCGATATTGTCAATTTTCACCCCGCCATCAACTTCAAGGCGAATATCATAACCGCTTTCATCAATCCGTTTACGCGCCTGCTTTAATTTTTCCAATGTCTGCGAGATAAACGCTTGCCCGCCAAATCCCGGATTTACGGACATCAGTAAAATAACGTCTATTTTATCCATCACATAATCCAAATAGCTTAACGGTGTGGCCGGATTAAAAACCAACCCCGCTTTACACCCCTGATCACGAATAAGCTGTAAAGAGCGATCAATATGCTCGCTGGCTTCCGGATGAAAAGTAATGTAATCGGCTCCCGCACGGGCAAAATCAGGAATAATGCGATCAACCGGTTTAACCATTAAATGCACATCAATCGGCGCTCTGATCCCATAATCTCGTAATGCTTGACACACGGCCGGGCCGAAGGTTAGATTCGGCACATAATGATTATCCATCACATCAAAATGAATAATATCGGCACCTGCATTGATAACATTTTGTACATCTTCGCCAAGCCGTGCAAGATTTGCCGACAGGATGGACGGTGCAATTAAATAGGGTTTCATCGATCGTTCTCCAAACTAAAATCTGCACTAAGCTTATCATAAAGTGCGGCCATTTTTTACAGCGTTTTTCATCGTCCATAAAAATAGCCCTTAAATCAGGGCTATTTGTTCTTTATCGTTTTACTAGGCATCCATTGACATACAAAGTAAGGTCAACGGATGAATACAAGTCACATTCGATGACATATCAATTTGCCATTTACAAGTTTGGCATTCGGAAATGACGTAGTCAAACCCGCCTTCGTTGATGTTATCGAATAAGGTTTTACCGATGGCTTGTGACACGTCGTAATTTTCTGCCTTGAAGCCGTAAGTCCCGGCAATACCACAGCATTGTGACGGTAACATTACTAATTCTAACCCCGGTATTTGTTTCAACACGTCCAACGTGTAAGGCGCCCAACCGGCTTTATCCACGTGACATGCGGTGTGGTATGCCACACGCAACTTAAGCGGTTTGAGCGGTAGGGTTTTGCCTTCTTTGAAAAGTTGGTACAAGAAAGGCGTTACCATATGAATATGCGGGCGCACTTTAGCGTTATCGATACCCAAAACATGATGATATTCATCACGTAAATTGAGCGAACAACTGGAGGCTTCGCTAATCACATCTAAGCCATTTTCATCCACCATTTTGCCAATATAATCGGTGTTAAATTGCGCAATGTTGCGTGCGCGTTCAGGGAAACCGTTCACCATTAACGGCAAGCCACAACATTTTTCTTTTTCAAGCAACATCACGCCGATGTTCATGGCGTTGAATACTTTAATAAACTCTTTGCCCAGTTGTGGATTGTTGTAGTTCACATAACAACCGTGATAATACGCCACTTTACGCTGAAATTTTTGTTGGTCTTTTAAGGCATTTTTCATATACCAGCTGCGGAACGTGCCAAAAGCATATTTTGGCAGCGTACGTTCTTTGCTGATTTTAAGCGTTTTTTCCAACATAAATTTGGTAGCTTTTAAACTCGTAATAGTGTTTACAATTGGCGCTAATGGCGAGTTGATTTTACCCATTACATCCGTGTTACTTAAAATCGCATCACGCAATTTATTCATTAATGGTTTCTTCGCCTGCGCCAAGTGATTATTACGGGCACGTACGATTAAGTCACCGATTTTTACATCAGACGGACAAGCCACTTCACAGCGTTTGCAGTTAGTGCAATATTTAAGGGCGTCATCGTAAAGCTCGGCGGATTTTAAACGTAAACGCTCACCGTCAGGGCCGGATTGTTTCGGGCCCGGATAAAGCGGATTATTGCGCGAAACCGGACAAACGGCGGTACAAGCGGTACATTTAATGCAGCTTTCAAAACTTTCATCAATGTATTTGTGGCTTGCCGGGGAGTTGAGCGAGCGCTTTGCGCTTTCGATTAATCGTTGAATGTTCGTATCCATATCGCCCCCTATTTCGCTAAAATTTCATCAGCCACTGCCAACGCAGTCACTACCGCCACGCCCGAGCCGCAGCCGAGCTCAAGGGCATTAAAACCGCCGATCACATTACCTGTAGCATATAAATTCGCTAAAAATTGACCGCGCTTTTGCACTTGGCAATGTTCGTTGATTGCCACGCCTGCCGATTGATAAGGCTGCGGATTCGCGAATCGGTGATTTGTCCAACTGAAGCGATTTTTGTCGTTGAAGCCTTCTACGCCGATAATGTCGGATTCAAACACCGGTTCATAAATTTTATCGAACTCGGACACCAAGCCTTTACTGAAGAAACTGCCTGCTGCTAAGACGAAATTGTCAGCAATGATTTCTTCATCTTCTAATAAACGGGTTTTGATACAATGCACGCGGTCGCCTTCAAAATGCGCGTTAAGTGCGCTGTCTCCGTTAATCATTAAACCGCCGAGCGATTCAAATTTGCGGCGTAATTGAATGCGTTGACGCATACCGAGCAAAGACGGCGGCAATGTTGGCAATTCAAATAAGGCGAGTTTTGTCGCGTCGCGCAATGCATTCATAAATTCTTGATTTTCCAAACCGAGGCACGCCGGTAAGAGCACCGCATTGGCGCCTTGTGCCGACTCGATGATTTCGCTGACTAAATCATTAAACGCTAACTTATGTTCTAATAATTGCGCAATATTCACACTGCGGAACTCACGCGCGTTTTGGCGAAGTTCGTCTAATTGCGGAATATTTAAGAATCCGCTCGTCACTTCACAATGCACGAATTGCGGATTGAGTACTAAATTCGCGGCTAGCAGTTGCGGTTGGAAATCGTGATAACCTTCAATGCCCAGCACTGCAATGCGTTTGTGCGGAAAGGTTTCGTTACCTTGCACGGTCGGTACGCTGTTCGGCGAAAGCCATGCGCCACGTAGACTACCAAGACCGGTCACTCGCCAGTGATTTTTTTCGCTAGAGCCGATTAAATCTAAATTGAGCGCATTGGCTAAGCGTTCAAAATCTTGCGCTTTGGCAATCACTTTTTCCGCACCTAATAAACTATAAGGGTGCGCCGGTAATGCGGTGCGAAGTGCGGTCAAATTTTCGTTGATATTTTCGACCACACTTCCATCCGGCATACGGCTTAACAGATCAAGAGAGCCGGAAGCGAAGTCGATGGCTGCTTGGCCGTTATTAATAATCACGCAATGTTTGCCGCGTTGTTGAAGGGCAATGCCGCAAGTTAAACCGGCAAGACCACCGCCGATAATGGCTACATCAAAATTCATTGCTATCCGTCCCCTGTTGCGCTTGTGTCTCAAGCGGTTTCACATCATTCAAGCCCAATACGCTGCCGTACATCCAAGAAGTAAACTCGGCTTCACGAATGGCTTCGCCCCAAGCAATTGGCTCAATGCCGCGCCAGCGTTCTTCCATAAAGGCGGAAAGTTGGGTGGTGGATTGGCGTGGTGTGGCCACTTCAAAACGGTTCATTAGGCCAGCGGCACGGCAAGCACAAAGTTCCGCTTGGCAAGTGCCCATGCCCACACGGGTACGGCGGCGTAAATCCACAAGATTGTTGACATCCAATTCATCCACCGCATAGCGCACTTCACCGGCAGTCACCGCTTCACATTCGCACACCATGGAACGATCCAGGCGTTCTTTATCTAACAAGCGAGTGGCGCGTGAACCGTGGCGATATACCGCGGAATAGCGAATGGTGCTAGGGAGGGAAATGACTTTCTGGTTGGTTTCTTGGCGGCTTTCGGTAGAACCCGGAAGCGGTTGATCCGCCGTCACGCAAGTCGCGGTTTTATTAAGTTTTTTACAAACTAAGTTTGTTGCCCACTCAGCCATTAGGCGGTAAGTCATTAATTTACCACCAGTGATGGTAATGAAACCGTCTAAACCGTCACGTTCTGCGTGGTCAAGCAAGACGATACCGCGGCTCACATTACGGCCGGACGGATCATCATCGCTCGCCACCAACGGACGCACACCTGCATAAGCACGAAGCACACGGGTATGACGCAAACTTGGTGCCAATTTTTCCCCTTCGCGGAACAGAATATCCACTTCTTCCGGTGTCACTTCCATATTGTCAATTTGATCGTAAGGAATGCGACTGGATGTTGTGCCGATAACACAAATAGTATCGCCCGGCACGAGAATATCTGCATCCGCCGGTTTACGACAGCGGTTAATAACCAATTTGTTAATGCGGTGCCCCATGACGAGCAGAGCGCCTTTGGCCGGGAACATTTTAATTTTGAGATCGGCGTATTCCGCAATGCCTTGCCCCCAAATACCGCCTGCGTTCACAACTAATGGCGCAAAGAATTGGCGTTCGGCTTTGTTTTTGTAATCGTACACGTTCACACCGATGACTTTGCCGCCTTCACGAATTAAATTTTTCACTTCGCAATAGGTAAACATTTTCGCGCCGTTTTCGACGGCATCCATCATATTGGAAGCCGTTAAACGGAATGGGTCGATAGAACCGTCCGGCACGACCACCGCACCGACTAAATCCGGATTGACGGAAGGTTCCATAATTTTAGCTAAATCAGGATCAATCGCTTGTGCATCAATACCGGATTTGGCACAGCTCTCAAGGAAGGTTTTTTGATAGTCTAGTGAATCTTCAGGCAACGTAATAAACAAGCCTTCTGTTTCATCCACGCAGTGGCGCGCGATTTTGCGCAAAATGCGGTTTTCTTTAATACATTCTTCCGCGGATTCTTGATCGTTCACCGCATAACGCGCACCGCTATGCAATAAACCGTGGTTACGACCGGTGGCGCCGGTGGCGATGTCGCGACGCTCCAGTAAAATACAATCAATGCCACGAAGCGCACAATCGCGCGCAATTCCCGCACCCGTTGCGCCACCGCCGATGATAATCACATCCGTTGAGAGTGGTGAAAGAGCACCCGCATCTCGATATAAATTAGGCGATAATCTCATGTTTACCCCCAAAGCCCACTATATTTAATTTAAAATCTATAGTTAAAAACGATGCCATAAAAATTATGGGCATTTTATTGAAGTCTGTTTAAATTAACAACGTTTTGAGCGAAAAAGAAAATATTTTTGTGATATGCCTCACAAAATATTTTCGCATTCGCTCATTAAGGCGTTTTTTTGTGAATTAAATCACATTTTTTGATAAATCCGCTTTTTTATTTTTAATTTTCTTTTATTATGCACTCCTATTTTTATATTCTTTGAATAACAACAAAGAACTCACCATAAAAACTAATAAATTGGAGAAAAGTTATGTTTGGACCATTTAAACCCGCCCCGCATATCGCGGAATTACCAGCGGAAAAAATTGATTCCACGTATAAACGCCTACGTTGGCAGGTGTTCGCAGGGATCTTCTTTGGTTATGCCGCTTACTATTTTGTTCGTGCAAACTTTGACTTAGCGCAACCAGGTTTAATTCAAGCCGGCCTTTATACTAAAGCAGAACTTGGTGTCATCGGTTCAGCAGCCGGTCTTGCCTACGGTTTATCAAAATTTGTGATGGCAGGAATGTCAGACCGTTCTAACCCGCGTGTATTCTTACCATTCGGTTTATTACTCTCCGGTTTATGTATGACCTTGATGGGCTTATTCCCATGGGCGACTTCCGGCATTGCAATTATGTGGCTGATGATCTTCTTAAACGGTTGGTTCCAAGGTATGGGTTGGCCTCCATGTGGCCGTACCATGGTTCACTGGTGGTCTAAATCCGAACGCGGTACTATCGTGTCAATTTGGAATACAGCGCACAATATCGGCGGTATGATGCCGGGTGCGATGGTATTATTGGCAAGTGCAATCTTCTTCAGTACTCACGGTATTGAAGCGCAAGCGAAAGACATCTGGCAACAATCTTTGTACTATCCCGGTATTGCTGCGATGATCTGCGCCATTCCGGTGTACTTCGTTATGCGCGATACTCCGCAATCTTGTGGTTTACCGTCCATCGAAAAATGGCGTAATGACTATCCTGATGACTATAACGAAAAAACTTATGAAAACGACTTAACTGCAAAAGAAATTTTCATTACTTATGTATTAAAAAACAAATTGTTATGGTACATCGCAATTGCTAACGTGTTCGTTTATTTAATCCGCTACGGCGTATTGAAATGGTCTCCGGTTTATTTAAGTGAAGTAAAACACTTCAATATCAAAGGTACCGCATGGGCATACACCATTTATGAATTAGCGGCGGTTCCCGGTACATTACTTTGTGGTTGGGTATCTGACCATTTATTCAAAGGAAAACGTGGTTTAACAGGTTTCATCTTTATGATTTTAACTACTGTAGCAGTGGCAGCATATTGGATGAATCCGGCTACACCTGAAGCTGAGTTAGCAAACTACAGCGCATGGTATGAAAACCCATATCAATTAACCGACTTCGTATTAATGACCCTAATCGGTTTCTTAATCTATGGTCCTGTAATGTTAATTGGTTTACATGCGCTTGAATTAGCGCCGAAAAAAGCAGCAGGTACTGCAGCAGGCTTCACCGGTTTATTCGGTTACTTAGGCGGTACCGTATCTGCATCAGCGGTTATCGGTTGGGCTGCACAACACTACGGTTGGGACGGCGGTTTCTACGTCATGATCGGCGGTGGTATTTTAGCTATTATCTTACTCTTCATCGTAATGATTGAAGAAGGTAAACATAAAGCGAAATTAACTGACCATTACGGTAAATAATAGATTTATCCAAATACAGTATCTAAAGGCGCGTAAATCGCGCCTTTTCTACATTCTCTTTCTACTTAATTTTATAACTATACATAAATTAAGTAAGTAAGGTTTATTAGGACAGAACAAGAATAATAGGAAAACCGTTATCTATATATAAAACTTGATAAAAAACAGCAAGAATAATTCATTATTGAGAAAAATATAAAATCTGAATAATTGAATGGCGCACCCGAAAGGATTCGAACCTTTGACCGCTCGGTTCGTAGCCGAGTACTCTATCCAGCTGAGCTACGGGTGCCTAGTTGAAAATTACTTTATTCTGAACATTTTAAACATAGAGTCAATTTAAAATGGCGCACCCGAAAGGATTCGAACCTTTGACCGCTCGGTTCGTAGCCGAGTACTCTATCCAGCTGAGCTACGGGTGCCGAATAAAATAAATGGCGGTGAGAGAGGGATTCGAACCCTCGATGGAGCTTTTAACCCCATACTCCCTTAGCAGGGGAGCGCCTTCAGCCTACTCGGCCATCTCACCGTGATTGGTTGTGGCGTGTATCATACGTTTTTCTAAAAATAAGTCAAATGCTTTTTTATTGAATCCGGTAGTGATTGGGTGATTTATCTACAAAATAACAACGCTTTATCATTAATTAGACAAAATTGCACGTAACCTGTCTAATTGATTTTGCGTGGATTGTTGCTGTTGTTCAGCTGATAATTTAGGTTTATTGCGTTGCCACTCAACATCATCACTCGGTAATTCCGCTAAAAAACGACTAGGTTCGACGCGAATTAGCTCCCCATATTGACGCCGTTCTTTACACAAGGAAAAAGTTAATGCCCTTTGTGCACGTGTAATCCCAACATAGGCTAAGCGACGTTCCTCTTCCACATTATCCTCATCAATACTAGTTTGATGAGGCAAAATACCTTCTTCCATACCAATTAAATAAACATAAGGGAATTCCAACCCCTTTGAGGCGTGTAAAGTCATTAATTGAACCTGATCTCCGGTCTCGTCATCTTCTCCCCGTTCCAGCATATCACGCAACGTAAGCCTTGTAACGACCTGACTTAAAGTCATCGGTTCATTAAACTCATCCCCCTTTAACATTCCGTCTATCCACTCAAATAACGTCGCCACATTTCGACTTTGCATTTCGGCAGACTTAGGTGTCGCGGCATATTCGTATAAATATTCCTCATAATGAATTTTAGCCAGCATAGCACGAATCGCCCGAGCCGGTTCGGAACGTTGAACTTCATCGTTGAGTTCCACAATCCAACGGGCAAAATTTTGCAATGCCGTATAAACCTTCGGAGTGATTTGATGAATTAAATCAAACTCAAAAATAGCGGCAAATAAACTCAGATGTTTCTCTTGCGCCACTCTCCCTAATTTTTCTAGCGTTACCGTGCCGATTTCACGCTTCGGCGTATTCACAATGCGCAGAAACGCCGCATCATCATCTTGATTGACGATCAAACGCAAATAAGCCATCATGTCCTTAATTTCAGCACGTGAAAAAAAAGACTCACCACCGGAAATTTTATAAGGAATTCTATTTTGTATCAGAACTTTTTCTAACAAACGGGACTGATGATTACCACGATATAAAATTGCATAATCTTTATACTTTGCCTTATGCGTAAAACGATGAGCCACTAACTCTGCAATCACTTTTTCAGCCTCATGCTCTTCATTTTTTGCTTCGATGACCTGCAATTTTTCCCCTTCGCCTAAATTAGAAAATAGTTTTTTTTCAAAGACATGCGCATTATTATCAATCAAAATATTCGCACAATGTAAAATTCGGTGCGTAGAACGATAATTCTGCTCCAATTTCAAAACATTTAAATCAGGAAAATCATCACGTAAACGAACCATATTCTGAGGACGAGCGCCACGCCAAGAATAAATAGATTGATCATCATCACCTACTACAGTAAAACGCGCCCGTTCGCCAACTAATTGTTTAATTAATTCATACTGACTTGTGTTGGTATCCTGATATTCATCGACTAACAAATAACGAATTTTCTTCTGCCATTTTGACCGCACTTCTTCATTTTGTTTAAATAACAGTGTCGGTAACATAATCAAATCATCAAAATCCAATGCATTGTAGGCGCGAAGCTGCGTCGTATAACGCTCATAATATTTAGCGAAAGTCTGATATTTTGTCTCGTTGGCCTGAAGCAATGCCAATTGAGGCGGGATAAGATCATTTTTCCAATTAGAAATCGCGCCAATTAATTCGCGCAACACTTCTTTGTCTCCCTGAAAAACATCGAGAGTCAGTTCTTTAAGTAACGCAAATTGATCATGTTCATCAAACAATGTCATATTGGCTTTAAAACCGAGCGACTTATGTTCCCGTTTAATCATATCAAAGCCTAACGTATGAAAAGTCGAAATCGTCACCCCTTTGCTCGCCGCCTTGCCGATAGAGTGAGCGACACGCTCTTTCATTTCGCGTGCGGCTTTATTAGTGAACGTCACAGCGGCAATTTCACGCGGTGAGTAATCGCACCGCTCAATTAAATACGCAATTTTATTAATAATCACCCGCGTTTTTCCGGAACCGGCTCCGGCCAGAACTAAGCAAGGGCCGGAGACATACTCGACGGCTTGTTGTTGTTGTGCATTAAGTTTCATAACCCACCATTATATTGAGGCCGTTTCTATTGTAGCCACACATACGGCAGTAGTACCGTATCCAATAAAAAAGATAACGGTAAATCCAATAACGGCAGCCCCCATTTTTGCCCCATTTCCAGATCATAACAAACGCCGGCATAGGCTCGATAAGATTCTCTCGGATCAACCAATTTGACCACCGTCCCACAACCGGAGAGCAAAAGTGCGGTTGTAAAAAGCCAAATTTTCATCGTTTTAATGCCATCAGCGCATCAAATACAGGCGGCGGAACAAAAAAAGAAACATCGCCTCCGTGTAAATAAATTTCACGCACCGCCGTTGAGGAAGTAAACGCCCACTTTTCCGAAGGCGGAAGCATAAAGGTTTCGACCCCTGCTGTTAAGAACCGATTTAACGCCGCAAGTTGCAATTCATATTCAAAATCCATTGTCGTTCGCACGCCACGAATGATGGCGGCAAAACGGCGTGTTTTAACCACGTCAGCTAATAAATCGTCAAAACCAAAAACATCGACGTTAGATAAATGTGCAACCGATTGCTGTACAAGTGCCACCCGCTGCTCAAAACTTAGCAATGTTTTTTTGCTCGGATTATTTGCAACGGCGACGGAAACTTTCGAAAAAATGACCGCACTTCGCTGAATAAGATCAAGATGACCGTTCGTTATGGGATCAAAGGTTCCCGGATAAATCACATTTTTCATTGCTTATCTAAATAAGAAGTTAATAAATTCATTGTTCTCGTTAACGCTCCGCGATTTTCATCCAATACGCGATACCCCGCTTCGCCGAGCTGTTTTCGTCGTGCCGGCGAATGAAACAAACATTCTACTTCCGCTGCAAGTGCGGTCGAATTTGAATCAATTTCAATAACCGCATGCTCCTCTCTTAAACGTCGAAAGATTTCGGTGAAATTAAACACATATTTCCCTGTAATAACAGGTAATTTGAAGGCTAGGGCTTCAATCGGATTGTGACCGCCCCGTGGAATCAAACTGCCGCCGATAAAAGCAACATCCGAAATACCATAAAAAATCAATAATTCCCCCATCGAATCACATAGCGCCACTTGCGTGTCCGCTGCCGGAATTTGCAAGGCGGAACGGCGAATAAAACGCAGTTTTGCCGCTTTGATAGCGTCGGCTACGGGTTCAAACCGCTCCGGGTGGCGAGGGACTAATAGCAATAATAAATTCGGTATCGTCGTTAACAATTTACGGTGTGCCGCTAAAATAATTTCATCCTCGCCGTCGTGAGTGCTGGCGGCAATCCAAATGGGACGCTGATTGCGCCAATCCTGTTTGAATTGCGCAATTTTTTGTTGCAAACGCTCATCAATATTGAGATCAAATTTAAT
Source organism: uncultured Pasteurellaceae bacterium (assembly GCA_963525745.1). Lineage (GTDB taxonomy): Bacteria > Pseudomonadota > Gammaproteobacteria > Enterobacterales > Pasteurellaceae > CAURMH01. Next base: position 21,774 of record CAURMH010000017.1, read on the forward strand.
ATTTCCAGTCAACGTTAATTTCTCTGATGGTGCGCCGAGTGCCAAATAACGCTCCGCACTTGCCTTATCTTGTGCAGCAATAAGGGCAATCTGTGACAAAATTTCACCCATACAGCCTTTGATCCTGCCGTAACGCTGCGCCGAACGCGCTGATAAGCGAGCATTTACAATAATTAAAGGAATGTGGCGACGGTTACACCGATCAATCAAATTTGGCCATAATTCCGTTTCAATCATAATGAAAAGCTTAGGCTCAACAAACCGAAGGAAGCGTCGAACCGCCCAAGGTAAATCCCACGGCAAATAAAAATGTGTCACTTTATCTCCCCAAAGCGCCTTCACCCGCTCGGAACCGGTCGGAGTAAAAGTCGTCACAGTAATGGGTAATACGGGATAATCCTGCTGTATGCGCCGAATAAGCAAAGCGGCTGCCATAACCTCCCCCACTGAAGCGGCATGAATAATAACCCCCCCCGACTGAGGTCGCCGAATATGATGATAAAATCCGTAGCGCTCCGCTAAACGCCGACGATACCGCGGGGATTTTATGCTACGAATTAGCATGAATAAAAGGAGAGCCGGCTGAATAATATAAATTAAGGCCGTATAAAAAAAACGCCACATAGAATCAATCTTAATGAAATTCGGTTATACTTACAAAGTGCGGTTTAGTATAACAAAAAAAGGATAATGACATGCCAACTATTAGCGTCGCAATGATCGTAAAAAATGAAGCGCAAGATTTAGCGGCTTGCCTGGATACCGTAAAAGACTGGGTTGATGAAATTGTCATTGTTGATTCGGGCAGCACGGATAGCACAGAAGACATCGCCCTTTGCTATCAAGCAAAATTTTATAAACATCCTGACTGGCAGGGATTTGGCAAACAACGTCAAATTGCACAACAATATGTCACTAGCGATTATGTGCTCTGGTTGGATGCCGACGAGCGCGTTACCCCGAAGTTACGTCAATCCATTCAACAGGCCATACAGACGGACTTACCCAATGTGGTATACAGCCTTCCACGAATCAGCGAAGTATTCGGCCGTAAAATTTATCACTCAGGCTGGTACCCGGATTATGTAACACGTTTATACCGAACAGATTTAGCGCAATATGGCGATGAATTGGTACATGAAAAGGTACATTTTTCACCTCATATTCAGATAAAAAAATTATCCGGCGAATTAGAACATTTCACTTATAAAAGTTTACATCACTATTTAGTAAAATCGGCAAACTACGCCGAAGCTTGGGCAACTCAATGCCAAAGAAAAGGAAAGGAAAGCAGCCTTTTACAAGGAATAAATCATGGGTTAGGTTGCTTTCTGAAAATGTATTTTTTAAAAGCCGGCTTTTTAGATGGTAAACAAGGCTTTCTCCTCGCCCTCCTCTCTGCCCACTCAACATTTGTAAAATACGCCGATCTATGGGTTAGAAATCAAAAAGCGCGGTGAATTGACCGCACTTCTATTACGCTTTCATCTTTTCCAACAAAAACTCAATCACCACCTGTACTTTGCGAGCTTTTTGGCTGTGTTGCAGATAGTACAAATAAAGTGGCGGATATTGTTGCCAATATTTCTGCAGAACGGGAACGAAATCGTCTTTGTCTTCAAACGTTTGCATATTCGGCTCGAAAATTCGACCGATGCCTAAGCCTTGTCGGGTGGCGTCAACGATGATTTCGGGGTCGTTGCACAGCAAAGGCGTTTTGATGTTCATTGCCGTCTCTTGCCCGTCGATGTTCAGTACCAGCGGTTCAATGCGGTTAGATGAAATAAAGCGATAACCAATGAGCTGATGTACGGTCAAATCTTGCGGTGTTTTCGGTTTGCCGTGTTTTGCCACATAGCTTTTGCTCATATAAAGCCCTTCCTTGAACGCGGGCAACAGCTTAAGTGCCACCATGCCTTCTTCCAAACGATTACCAAAGCGAATCCCGAGATCAAAACCGTCTTCCAATAAATTCACCAGTGCGTCATTAAGGGATATTTCCAGCTGAATTTTTGGGAAACGTTCGCTAAATTCCGCCAAGTGGGGGCGTAAAATCAGTTGATAAGCAAAACGCGAAAGGGTGATTCGCACCGTGCCGCCTGGTTCTGAATTGAAATGCTGAATTTCGTCTAAGGCTTGATTAAGCGTAATCATCGCCGTTTCCGTGCGCGCCAGCAATTCTCGCCCTGCATCAGTCAGCTGAATGTTACGCGTGGTACGGTGGAACAACGACACGCCGATTTTTTGTTCCAACAGTTTCAACGATTGGCTTGCCGACGGCACGGCAATTTGTAATTTTCTTGCTGCGGCGGAAATACTCCCCTCTTGAGCAATAATTTGGAAAACGTTGAGTTGTCCGTAGTAAGAATTGTCTTGTTGCATTATTAGTTTTTACCTAAAAATTTTTTTATCTTTTATACATCAAATAATCATAATCATTCTGCGTATAATGTACAACATCAAATGACGAATTAACAAAAGGAAAACAAAATGAAAAACGTATTAATCGTATTAGGTCATCCAGATTTAAACAGCTCAGAGGCAAATGCAGAAATTTTACAAGCGATGGAAAACGCATTACCAAATGCAAAAATTTGTCGTTTAGATAGCCTTTATCCGACTTATCAATTTGATATTGAAGCAGAACAATCGGCAATTTTAGACGCAGACGTGATTGTGTTCCAATTCCCGTTCTCTTGGTATTCCGTCCCGTGCTTGATGGAATTACGGATCGACAAAATATTCATTCACGGCTTCGCACACGGTTCAATGGCGAAAATTGGCAGTAAAAAATTGATTATCTCAACGACGGCAGGCGCACCCGCTGAAATCTATCAAAAAGACGGTTTTTTCCAACATACCGTGGAAGACTATTTGCCACAATTTGAAACCTTCGCGACATTATGCGGCTTGGAATACTTACCGCCAGTAATGACTTGTGGCGTGAGCTATGTGGGTCGTGATGAAGCGAAAATCGCAGAACAAAAAGCGATGGCACACAATTGATGATGGCTTGCTCGATTACTGCAAACAAAAAGGTATTACCTTCTTCGCTTATATGGTGTTGGAACAAGGGGCGTTGAGCGGCAAATATAATGTTGCCAATCCGCTTCCTGAAGGCTCAATGCGTGGTATAGCTTACAATAAAGTATTGCCACAGTTAGAAAAACTCACCAATACCATGGCAGAAATGGGCAAAGCCAAAGGCGTGAGTGCGGCACAAGTGGCGTTGGCGTGGGCAATTCACAAAGGTACATTACCGATTTTGGGTGCAACCAAAGTTCACCATATCACCGATACGGCAAAAGCCGCTCAAATCGTCTTGACCGGTGAACAAGCGGCAACTCTTGAACAACTTGCAAAAGACATGGGCGTGGATACCCGTGGGGGTTGGGAAGGGAAGCGTAATATCCTAAGCATAGGGCGTGTGGATTGCTTGCAATCCACGCATACCTATAATATTTGTAGTATCAAATAGTATGCATAAACTTCGTTCACACACCCTACAAGGAAAAACCATGAAAAAACTCACCGCACTTTTAGGGTTAACAATGGCAATGGCAGTAAACGCAACGCCGATGATGAATATCTTTGAACTCGGTATTCAAAAAGGGGCAACGGCAGATTATGACAGCGTGGCGGAGCAAAATATCCGTGCGTCCATTCAAAACGAAAAAGGCACACTGGTAATGTATTCGGTGAAATCGAAAACCGATCCGCATTTAGCCTATATGGTGGAAATTTATGCGGACGAAAACGCTTATGAAATTCACCGCACTTTGCCGCAATATCGCGCTTTTTTAAAGCGCTTCGCCAGAGATTTTAACGGATCATAAAAAATGCATCGCCCTTTATCCGCAATTCTTAGGCGATAAAAAAGTGAAACAAATCAAAACAACGCGCACCAACTATGTGACTGTGGAAGTGAAACCGGAAGACAATGTGAAATTTAAAGAAATCGTGATAGCGGAAATGGCACAATCGTTGAAAGTGGAAAGTAGTGTGATTGCGATGTATGCGGCGACTTTAAAAGACAACCCAAATCAATGGATTTTCTTTGAAATTTACGCTAACGACGCCACCTACGAAGCCCATCGCAAAACTTCGCATTTTAAAGATCACATTGTGAAAACGGAAGCAATGTTGAAAGATAAAGGTTATATTAAACTCTCCCCTGAATTTTTAGGTAATCGAGGAAATTTATTTTTCCAACCTTAATTTTTATTCCAATCAACTTTCTTTTTTTAAAGAAAATAGCGTCGATTTTTCTTTCTTAAATTCGCCCATCCCTTGCATTCTCCCCTTTAGGGTGTCAAACTCATCGCAATTTTTAAAAGTGTAAAAAAATAATGATAAAAAAACAAAAAACCTTAAAAAACCAAGATCCGCATTATCAGCAGGAAGTGGAAAAATACGACAATCCGATTCCAAG
>CAURMH010000018.1:0-26180 GCA_963525745.1 uncultured Pasteurellaceae bacterium
GAACCACTTCTAATCGAAGGTAAAGCAATCCAGTTACACCCACTTGTTTGTGCGGCGTTCAACGCGGACTTCGATGGTGACCAAATGGCGGTTCACGTACCATTAACACTTGAAGCTCAGTTAGAAGCGCGTGCGTTAATGATGTCAACCAACAACGTACTTTCACCAGCAAACGGTGATCCTATTATCGTTCCATCACAAGACGTGGTGTTGGGTCTTTACTATATGACCCGTGAAAAAGTGAACGGTAAAGGCGAAGGCATGTTATTGCAAGATCCACGCGAAGCGGAAAAAGCCTATCGCACCGGTGAAGCAGAATTACATTCTCGCGTAAAAGTACGTATTACCGAATATGTGAAAAATGAAGCCGGCGAATTTGATGCGAAAACCACACTTACCGATACCACAATCGGTCGTGCAATTTTATGGATGATCGCACCAAAAGGTATGCCGTATTCCTTGTTCAACCAAACATTAGGCAAAAAAGCCATTTCAAAACTGATTAACGAAGCCTATCGTCGTTTAGGTTTGAAAGAAGCGGTCATGTTTGCTGACCATATTATGTACACCGGTTTCGCTTACGCGGCACGTTCCGGCTCATCTGTTGGTATCGACGATATGGTGATCCCGGCGAAGAAATACGAAATTATTTCTGCAGCAGAAGAAGAAGTGGCTGAAATTCAGGAACAATTCCAATCCGGTCTTGTGACAGCAGGCGAACGCTATAACAAAGTGATCGATATCTGGGCGGCAGCGAACGAACGTGTTGCGAAAGCCATGATGGAAAACTTGTCTCAAGAAGAAGTGATCAACCGTGAAGGTAAACCGGAAAAACAAGCGTCTTTCAACAGCATCTTTATGATGGCGGATTCCGGTGCGCGTGGTTCTGCGGCACAGATTCGTCAGTTAGCGGGTATGCGTGGTTTGATGGCGCGCCCGGATGGTTCAATCATCGAAACCCCAATCACCGCGAACTTCCGTGAAGGTTTGAACGTATTACAATACTTTATTTCAACCCATGGTGCGCGTAAAGGTCTGGCGGACACCGCATTGAAAACAGCAAACTCCGGTTACTTAACCCGTCGTTTAGTTGACGTGGCGCAAGACTTAGTGATCATTGAAGACGACTGTGGTACACACGAAGGCTTAGTGATGACCCCATTAATCGAAGGTGGTGATGAAAAAGTATCACTTCGCGAATTGGTGTTAGGTCGTGTGGCAGCGGAAGACATCTTAAAACCGGGGACAGAAGAAGTCTTAATTCCACGTAACACTTTATTAGATGAAAAACTTTGTGATGTGTTAGATGCAAACTCAGTGGACAGCGTGAAAGTACGTTCTGTTGTAACCTGTGATACCGACTTCGGTGTGTGTGCGAAATGTTACGGTCGTGACCTTGCACGCGGTCATCTTATCAACCAAGGTGAAGCGGTGGGCGTTATCGCGGCACAATCTATCGGTGAACCGGGTACACAGTTAACCATGCGTACGTTCCACATTGGTGGTGCGGCATCTGCAGCAGCTAAAGAGTCTAGCGTACAGGTAAAAAATACCGGTACATTACACTTAATGAACGCGAAATTTGTAACTAATGACGAAGGCAAATTAGTCTTAACTTCTCGTAACACGGAATTAACCATTACCGACGCATTCGGTCGTACCAAAGAACACTATAAAGTGCCTTACGGTGCGGTGTTAAGCAAAGGTGATGGTCAAGAAGTGACTGCTGGCGAAACTGTCGCGAACTGGGATCCACATACCATGCCGGTTGTGTCTGAAGTGGCGGGCTTCGTGAAATTCATCGACATCGTGGACGGCTTAACCGTCACACGTCAAACCGATGAATTAACCGGTCTTTCATCTATCGTGGTACAAGACGTGGGTGAACGTGCAACCGCAGGTAAAGATTTACGTCCAACCATCAAATTGGTGGATGCAAACGGTAACGACATCTTCTTACCTGAAACGGATGTATTAGCCCAATACTTCCTACCGGGTAAAGCCATCGTCAGTTTAGATGATGGCGCGGCAGTGAAAGTGGGTGAACCATTAGCCCGTATTCCACAAGAATCTGTAGGTACCAAAGATATTACCGGTGGTCTTCCACGCGTGGCAGACTTGTTTGAAGCGCGTAAACCGAAAGAGCCTGCAATCTTGGCAGAAATCTCCGGTATCGTGTCTTTCGGCAAAGAAACCAAAGGTAAACGTCGTTTATTAATCACCCCAACTGAAGGTGAAACTTACGAAGAAATGATTCCAAAATGGCGTCAGCTCAACGTATTTGAAGGCGAAATGGTACAACGTGGTGACATCATCTCTGACGGTGCGGAAACGCCACACGATATCTTACGTTTACGCGGCGTACGCGCAGTCACCGAGTACATCGTCAACGAAGTGCAAGATGTTTACCGCTTACAAGGGGTAAAAATTAACGACAAGCACATCGAAGTTATCGTACGCCAAATGTTGCGTAAAGCGATTATCACCAAAGCTTACGACTCCGAATTCCTCGAAGGGGAACAAGTGGAAGTGGCTCGCGTGAAAATCGTGAACCGTAAACGTGAAGCGGAAGGCAAACCGCCGGTTGAATTCGAGCGTGAATTATTGGGGATCACCAAAGCGTCTCTTGCAACCGAATCCTTCATCTCGGCGGCATCGTTCCAAGAAACTACACGTGTTCTTACCGAAGCTGCAGTGGCAGGTAAACGTGACGAATTACGCGGCTTGAAAGAGAACGTCATCGTGGGGCGTTTAATTCCGGCCGGTACCGGTTTCGCGTATCACCAAAGCCGTCACAAAGATCGTCTGGTTGAAGAAGCAATAGTAAATTTGTCGGAAGATGATGAAGCGGCAATTGCTGATGAATTTATTGTTACTACAGACGACGCGACAGCAAATTTGGCTGAAATGTTAAATCAAGTAGACGATACGGAATAAACTACTAATTTTAATCATAAAACCCGAGCATATGTTCGGGTTTTTAATTTGGTTTACTTTGTTTATTGTCAATGCGTTAGCATAAAGTGATCTAATTGGCTTCACCTCCAACTGATTAAGAGGGAGGTCTTTATGGCCACAACCAATTTTTCAAACGACTCTTTAAGTTTATTTTCAAAAGGGTAAATATTCTGCTCTTATCTCCACTTTTTGCTTACCGAAACCAATATTAAGTAGTCATTGAATTGAGATTAATATCAGGGATATTCTTCTTAGCAAGAAGCAGCATTACTCTTTAGAATTTAAAGTCAAGGTTATATGAGTACTCAGGAAGAGGATAATTTTTTCAAAATTGACTTATTGCATCTAGTATTGTGAATTCAGAGATGATTGGCTAATGTTTGCTGAGCTTTAAAAAGGTATAAATGGTTTATAAAATGCAGCCTAAGTATAAACCATAAGTAGAAAAACACATTCTTAAAAAGGCGAAGTTGAGCCGAGCTATTGCTTGTGATGTGTTACATCACGTGAGTGGAGGGACGGATGTGATAGAACTTAGCTAAAAGGACTAAGCTCTGTCGATTACAGAACTCAGCCCTTGAATTATATTAGAGAAGATATTTTCTCCCTTTTTATGTCATTATTTTATTACGCCACACGCCATGCGACCCCCACCGCCACCAAGCGCTGCCGGTTTGTCGGAATAGTTATCACCGCCAACATGAATCATAATTGAACGATTTTTCACATCATTTAATGATTTCAAACGTGGAGCAAGAACGGGATTTGTCGCTGTGCCATCCGCATTGACTGTTAACGCCGGCAAGTCACCGAGATGGGCGTCATCATCCCATGGGAAACCATGGTATTTACCATTATTTGTATTTAAATGTCCGCCTGCACCCAAACCATTTACTTTTTTCCCATCTTTTTCACCGGCTGCACAGCTTGGTTTTTCATGTAAATGGAATCCGTGTAATCCGACAGTTAAACCGGTTAGCTCTGGCGTAAAGACCAAACCGTATTTAGACTCGCTGATCGTTACATAACCGATAGATTTATCACCTTTTTCAAAATCAAGCAATTTAACTTCAACCTTCAATCCGTCGGAATTCGACATGGTGCGTGCCTCATGCGCGTTAGCGCTGCCGACAACTAATAAGCCGCATAATGTTGCGATGATAGTTTTTTTCATAACGTTGTTCCTCTATAAAAATGCCCAAAGTGGACGGTTTCATACTAACCTTTTACCTGCCGAATAACAACCTGTCTAACGATGATTTATTAAAGTTATATTTAATCTGTGACGAAATAAAAAGTACGTTCGTATTGACAGCACTTCACTGTCCAACGGCTGTTTCAAAGCTAACGCATTGTCACAAATTCTTCCGAACCGGTGGGATGAATGGCCACGGTGTTGTCAAAATCGGCCTTCGTAGCACCCATTTTAATTGCAACTGCGAAGCCTTGAATCATTTCATCTACACCGAATCCGATACCGTGTAAACCGACGATTTTTTCTTCTTGCCCGACACAAACCAATTTCATACGACAAGGTTGACGATGCTGAGTGACGGCGGTATACATTGAAGTAAAGGAAGATTGATAAACTTTTACATTTTTTTCACCGTATTTTTCAATCGCCTGCGGCTCGGTTAAACCGACGGTACCGATTGGGGGATGGCTGAACACAACGGAAGGAACGAGATTATAGTCTAAATGTTCGTTTAATTTTCCATTAAATAAACGTTCCGATAAACGACGTCCTGCCGCAACAGCAACCGGTGTTAATTCAATACCACCTTCGATAATATCACCTACGGCATAAATTCCCGGCACGCTTGTGTTTTGGAATTTATCGACTTTAATATAGCCGAGTTCATTTGTTTCTACACCCACATTTTCTAGGCCGATTTTATCTGTTGCAGGATCTCTTCCAATCGCCCAAATCAGGCAATCTACAGTAATGCTCTGTTCGTGATCGAAGAAAAGGGTTAAGGAACTATCGACATTTTTCACAACGCGTTGTGTCGTTGTATGGGAGTGTAAAGTAATACCATCTTGTATTAAGGTTTCAACTAATGTCTCTACGATTAACGGATCCTGATTTCGCATAGGTGCATGGCGTCGAAATACTAAATGAGTTTCCTCACCGAGACTATTTAGTACGCCGGCAAGCTCTACCGCAATATAACCGGCGCCAACAATCGCAACACGCTTAGGTAATTCAGTTAATTCAAAGACACCGTCAGAATCAATACCGTATTCTTGCCCTTCAATTGCAGGGCGATGTGGCCGCCCACCTGTAGCAATCAGAATATGATCCGCTGTAACTTGTTGCTTAGCACCGTCTGGCAAAGTGATTTCAAGTGTATTTTTATTCACAAAACAGCCAAAACCATTTAATACATCAACATTATTTTTCGCTAAAACGGAATTATAGGAAGCATGAATCCGGTGAATATAAGCTTGACGACTTTCTACTAATTTTGCAAAATCAAACTTATCCGCACTTAAGTTGAAACCATAATCAGGCGCATAACGCTTAATCGCCTCGGCAATTTGAGCACCGTAGAACATGACTTTTTTGGGGACGCAGCCAACATTGACGCAGGTTCCGCCTAGATGTTTCGCTTCAATTATGGCACATTTCTTACCATAACTTGCGGCCCGATTAATTGACGCGATACCGCCACTGCCGCCCCCGATTGCAATATAATCATAATGTTTATTCGTCATAGTTTAATCCTCAGTTCGCGAATATTTTTGCTATTGTGCCGAAATTCACTAGTGAAAGCTATAAATTAATATGATTGGTTATGTCAATAGAATTTAACAGATAAGTAAAAAACAACGATAAAATTGACCGCACTTAATAAAAGAATAACGGAGGGAGAATAATGGCACGCCCTAAAGGATTCGAACCTTTGACCCACGCCTTAGAAGGGCGATAGTGTATTTTATGGGCAGATTATAAATTCAATATAAAACAATGACTTACATAGCTAATCACTTCTAAAACCACTGTATAAACCACCATCTTTTAACACCTTTTCACGTCTTTTACGACACAATTACGGCACAATTCCCCCCCCATCTATATATCTATCACAAAGACGATAATCAAGTTTTTGACTTGCGCTGGCTACCGTCATTCCCGGTTGCAATGAAAAATGGCCGAGAAATTCCGGCGACAATCCACAAAATCAAAAAATAAGTGCGGTAAAACTACCGCACTTATTTTACTCATAACCCTATTTTATATCCTTAATTTTCCCTCCCGCAAACATATACAGATTGACATAACCGCTATAACTTTCCGGTACAAAATCTTCCGGTTGTGCTTTAATTAATTCTTTCAGTGCCCATTCATACGGCAGCTGATCCCATGATGGCACGGATTGGATCGTAAACGTGTTCACCGATAACGAATCCTTTCCCTCCTCTTTTTTCTCCGCCGACACATACGACGCGATTGTAATACTGGTCGAATGATTAATATAATCGACGTTCATACCGCTCACCACGTGATGGCTGACCGGCGCACCGGTACGGGTATCTTCAAGTTGTTTTTCAATAAATTTCATCATTTTTCTCCTATCAATAAAAAAACCGCACAAAAGTGCGGTCGGTTTAAGTAAAGATTTAATAACGCAATCATTTTCTCTATTTTTGTATCTTTTCGCTTTACATATACGCTAACTTAACGTATAGTGCAGCTATACAAAGAGGTTAAAAAATGATTCTATCGTTCAAACATAAAGGGCTTGAACTCTTTTTTACCACCGGCTCGACGGCCGGTGTTCAGGCTAAACACGCGACCAAGCTCAATTTATTATTGACCGCCTTAGACCAAGCGGAAACGCCGCTTGCTATGGCTGTTCCGGGTTGGCAATTGCACCAGCTAAAAGGTAACTTAGCCGACTCTTGGTCCGTTAAAGTCAATGGAAATTGGCGACTAACCTTTAAATTTGAGAATGGCAATGCGGAAATTGTCGATTATCAAGATTATCATTAAGGAGCAACAAAATGAGAATGTATAATCCCGCCCATCCTGGATTAATTCTAAAAGAATACATCGAAGGCATGAGTATCACCGAGATTGCAGCCCGACTCGGCGTAAGTCGTGTGGCGCTTTCCCGTGTTGTGAATGCTCAATCGGCAATTTCGCCGGAAATGGCTGTTCGTTTAAGTAAATTACTCGCGAATACCACCCCGAATTTTTGGCTCAATATGCAAGCCGCTTACGATCTCTGGCAAATCGAGCACAATAAAACCTTCTCGATCACGCCGTTGTTTCCGCAGAATCCATCTGATCCGCTGCAAGCATAAAATCGCAAGCGCTCTTGCCCCTTGCCCTGCTAAATCTTTAGCAAGGCAGGGCGAGTATAATGACATAATCAGGGTTCATGTAGAAACCAAATGACGTACTCTTATGTTTCATTTCATCCTTGTTGAATATTCGAATCGGAGATCTATCTCTGTTGTACACATTTGGCTTATACGCATCAAAAACGGAGTATTTTATATCCGCATGCTTGCCCGCCGGAAGATAATAATTTACAGTCACCATTATTGAGGTCTCTTGTGGTGCATTTTCTCCAAGGTATTCTCCGCTTATTTGGCAATAACGTTCCATTATGCTCTCATTGCATTTTAATTCTGCTTTTATGTTTACATTGTAATATTCAACGCTTTCCTTTCCTCTATTTTCAAAATAAGTAGCTTTTCTACACCACACCTCAAACGGCATTACAATCAACTGTCGACTAATCAACGCCGGAGGAATGCGAATGGTTTGGTCTAACGGGCAAATAAAGGATTTCACCAAGTCCCCTTCGATTTTATTGGCATAAATCGTGCCGTTAAAATGCCCATTTCCACCATTAATCGTGGCGCCGTTTATCACTGTCCCGCTAATTTCACCGCCGGTAATGAGTCCACCATTAATCGCCGCCCCATTGATGGTATTGCCGGTAATGGTTCCGCCATTAATAATCGGCGCGGACAATGTTTGGCTTGCTTTGATATGTTTGCCGAGAATCGACCCGTCGGCAATTAAATCGCCGCTAATGGCGACTTTGTTATTGACCACCGATAACATCGGCACCACATTACTATCCGCCGCATTCTTCACCACACCAAACTTATCCGCCATCACAATGACGGAGCTTTCCGCCGTGCGGCCGTCACTTGCCGCACCAAGGGCAATACCGGCAATCGCCGTGCGTCCGCCGGCAATCGCTTGTGCTTTGATGGTATGAGTCGCAGACAGTTTACCGTTGGTTTCAGCCACAGCACGGCTAACGGCGGAGATTTGGGCTTTGGTTTCTTTTTTTGCATTATCAACCGCACTTCGTGTGTCATTTACTGACGCAGTAACTCGGTCAATCCGCTGCCCCAATGCGCTATTAGCATTCGTCACCGCCTGATTAACCGCCGAAATTTGCGCTCGAGCGTCACCAAGCGAAGAGGTTATATTATCAATCCGCTGACTAAGTGCTTTATCGGCATTCGCTAATGTGCTTTGTACGCTATCAATCTTTGCCGAAACTTCACCGACTGCATTAGCTGCATCTTCCGGCGCCGGAGACCAATCCGTAGCAATATTCCCGAGTTCAAACTTTGCATTCCATACTCGCAATGTTTTACCGGACGCATTACGGATATTTATGTAGAAAGTTTTAATCTCTTTGACTCGCTTAGAAAGGAGATAAGTTTTTGTTATTTTTCCTCTGAAATTATCCGGGTTTGCCGATAAATCGGTACCAAGCCCTCGCCAATTCCCGGCCCAAAGCGTAGAACCGTCTTCGAATATAATTTGACCTTCGCAACCAAGGCGACCATATTGCGTTGATGATGTCGTTTTTCCATTAACAATCTCCACTTCACAAGAGATTGTAAAAGCAGTTAGTGTCGTCATATCAACATTCTTTGATATATCAAAGAATACGTCACCGTTCTGTGCGAGTGATTTGCTTGCAGTACCTAATGCTAAATTCCGACCTCCAATTGCCATAGAATCCACCGCACTTTTCGCGTCCGCCCGCCAAGTTGCCTGCAGGGCGGATTGGGCAATACCGGCAACTTCCGTTTTACTCGCTTTTGTGGATTGCAGGTGGGTTAACGTACTTTCTGCCGAGCCGACACGGGCGATAACGGCGGTAATTTTATCGGCATTCGCTTTGTCACCGGCCGCGCGGGCTTTTTGCTCCGTGGCGATGCCGGCTAAGGCATTTTCGGCTTTGGCCGTGATTGTCGCAATTTGCTTAGCTTGTTGCGCGTCAACGTTACGCAGCTCATTAATGGCGGTGCCGTTGCGTTGCGCCTGGGCATTAATCTGCGACAGCACATTACCGACAGCGGCTTTACGCTCTGTCACTTCTTTCGCTACCGCACTTTCCACTGCGGTATCTACGTCGTTTTTTAACGAATCAATAAGGCTTTTGCCTAACTCGGTACGCGTAATTTGCCCGTGAAGATAGTTCGTAATCGGGGCGGCTTCGCGTGACGGAGAACCTTTTACCGCGTCGGTAAATTGCCCCGCATTTTGCCCATCAATCATGCGCGCCCAAAACCAATAGCGGTCGCCGACACTTAATCCGCTATAAGTGTAACGATTGGTCGGATAAGCCAGTGTCACCAGTTTTTGCGCATGCGCAAATTGATTATCACGGCTTACCCAAAGCTCAATCGCCGTATTCGCTTTGGCGAATAAAGGGGTTTTCCACTGCAAATCAATAGCGAAAATCTTCGGCACCGCAATCAATTCCGTTAAGCTCAAACTCACATTAAAGGCGGTAGTTGTCGGTTCGGACAGTTGGCCGGCGCTGTTTTTCGCCCGAATTTCCGCGGTATAGGCGCCGTCCGGCAAATCGCTGAACGCCAAATTCGGCTCGGTTAAGTCGTCGTAAATCCCCTGCAGTTTACCTTCGCGATAGAGTTTTACTTGATATTTTAAACCTTGCCCGACAAAGGCACCCGGTGTAAAAGTCAAGCGAATGCCGTCGTGCCCCGTCGCCACCTCGGCGTGTTGTACCGGCGCTAAGCCGCCTTTGTACGCGGTCGTTGATACCGGCATAAAGCTCGCGCTACCGTCGACAATCGCTTGCTTTTGCGGCTCGTGTTGCAATGCTGTAATGGTATAGCTGCCGTCCTCATTTTCGCTAATGCCGACGGCCCGATATAATTGCGTGCTAAGTGCGGTCGTTTTCACCACAAAATCCATCATCGGCGATAAGCCTTCCGGTTCACGCTCTAATAGGATGACGGACGGGTTTATCGGATCGCCGCCCGTGATTCTGAGTTTTACCGGTTGCATTTGCGCATTAAAATAACTCAGAAAGTTTTCCGGAGATACGGTCTCAATCGGTCGATCTAACGTCACGCGGACACCTTCCACCGCCAGCACTTTGCCGCCGATGGCTTTGCCTGCATAAGCATTATCGGCAACTTCGATAATATCGCCGGGCAAGTGCATTAACCCCTGCCGACCGACAGAAAACGTAATCGTACATTGTTCTAAGCGGGAGGTTTCCAACACCCATTTGCCGTAACGGTGCGCTTGCCCGCGTGAGGTACAACCAAACGCCGTGATTTTTTTGACGTTATAGCCGTAACGCGCAATCATGCTATCATCAGCGACGTACTCAATCGCTTTTTGATACATGTTTCGTTCATCGGCGTATTCCACCTCAACGGCGGTAAAAATGGATTTGACCGCCACATATTGACGGGTAAATTTGCCATTAACGACATTCGCCTGACTATAGCTGCAAACCGGATCGGTCGGTCGATCCTGTATTGCGGTAAATTGCGTACCGTCCCAGACGGCAATGGCACGAAAAACGGACGCCATGTCGGCAATCACGTTGTAGGCTTCCCGTTGCTCCGTAATCCAAAGATTCGCCGTCATGCGCGGCTCTTTACCGCCGTAGCCGTCGTCCACCAATTCGTCACAATATTGCGCAATTTGATAAAGCTGAAATTTATCCAGCCCGTAATCACCGAGTCGCTGCCCCAATCCCGCCAATTTATCCGTCACTAAATCATAAAACACCCACGCCGGATTATTCGTCCAGGCTAATTTAAAATCGCCTTTCCAGAGGCCGCCGGCATAAGTGCGGGTTTCCGGATCGTAATTGCTCGGGACTTTAATAATGCGCCCGTAAAGCAAAAAATTAATATTCGGAAAATTCGGGTTATAGCGAGAATCGGTTTTAATCCCGACCATGGCCATGTTAGGGTAGCTTAATTTGGTATCGATAATTTCCGTATAGCTTACCCATGACGTCGCATTTTGCACCCGCTGGCTTTTCGAATCCGCCGTCAGACGGCGCACCATAATGGTAAACGGTCGCGGCGGCAAATTATCCAACATATAGCTACGGAAAAAACGGGAGGACGATTTACCGCGGATCGTATAAGTCGCCCGCGTGATACTATTAATTAAGACCTCAAATTCAACCGCACTTTCCAGCGTATCGCCTTTGTCATTTTGTTCAAATAACGCATTGACGCCAAGCGTTAACCGAATACGGGTGACATCCGGCTCAATGACCGAACGGGTGATCGCATGATATTGTTTCACTTCCGCACCGACGGAAACCTCCCGTTCAGAGGCTTCAAACCCTTGCAACGGCAGCTGATCTTGCGTGCCTAAATTAAACTGCACTTCGGTATTCTTAAAATTAAAACTTGCCGTGTCGTTATCGTCTATGCCGTTTTCGTTCTGAATCGGGGTATTATCAAAATAAGTACTCTTCCATTTATTCACTGACCCCTTGATCGGCCCAAGGGAAATTAACCCGATTGCGCGTAGCCGTTGCGCCGAACGCAACGAATCCGGGGCTTCATAAGGCGTATGACCGCCGCCTGATTTTTTACCGCCCATCATTCCTCCTATCAACCCGCCTAAAAATGCGGTCAATTTTCTATGTGTTTCTTACGCCTTCGCCATGTCGTCAAAGGTTTCTACCCCTTGTGAAATCAGCACAAGGCTTGTCATCATTTTGCCGTATAACAGCGGAATCGGCCGCCCCTGCGGCGTGAGGTTTCGGATATTGCTAAATGAGGTACTTTGCTTCTTTTCGCCCTCGTCAATCCGCGAATTATTCATATCAGGCGTTTTGGTGAGTAAGGTCATTACTCCGGATAGCGCCATTGATGCTCCCATTGCGCCCATCATTGAAGCGCCAGCTCCCCACGCTGAAAGTGAAGCCCCACCAGTCCAAAAGGCAGCCGCAATTAATACCACGCCTAAAATAACTTGCCCGACGCCCATTCCTTTCCCTGCCCCGACAATCACCGGCGTAAAATGCACCGTACAATCTGTAGTTAACTTAACGGCGGGGGCAGTTTTAAGCTGTGCTTCCGAAAGCGCATGATTGCCGATACGGACTTTGTAATAGCCGTTACGCAAATGCTGCTGCAGTCCTTTAATTTGCGTCAAAAGCCCACTCATCAGCTCTTTAAAATTACTGACGTCAAGTTCTATCGGCTTATCTGCAAATCGTTTAAGATCGCCGTAAAATTTAATTTTTGCCATGCTTTAAATCTCCAAATCGAATGGGTCTGCTTTAACCAAAAGCCATCGTACGGCACACGGGCCGACAAACGCCCTTCGCTGTGATGTAACAATAATTGGTCGCCAAGATACACGCCGGCATGGTTGGCCACTTCCGCGCCGACCTGAATTAAAATCACATCGCCCGTCTGCGGCGGCTTGTCATGAGCGAGTTTTTCAAAGCCGCAACGCGCCAGTCCTTCTTCATATAGGTTCTCACGCTTAAACCAATCAAAGTCATAAACCGACTTATCGGGCAGTTCCGCCCCGGCCAGCATATAGCAGTCTAAGATGATATTGCGACAATCCTGCTTATTGTTCTCAAAAGTGCGACCAAGCAAGGGCGGTATATTTCGAAATACTCGAATCTCGCCACCACAAACCAACCAAAAATCGACCGCACTTCGAATCTGGCATTCCCGATCGGCGGTGGAAAGATACGGCAGCCCGCGCTCATCGCTGCTATCCGGGTGCGAGTGCACCAATGCCACAATTTTTCCCGCTTCTTCGGCGGCAATAAAGGCTTCCGGCACAATCTCAAAATAACGAATCGGATCTGCCGCCACGTTTTCACACGGGATATAGCGATGTTGCCCGCCGTCAAAAATAACAAAACCGCATGATTCCTGCGGTTTACATTGCTCGGCATGTGCCAGTATGGCTGATTTTAATTTATCATTCATCATAAAATAAACATTTTTGTTAATTATTGCTTGACAATATAAACAATTTTGTTTATACTTAACTCATCTTAAAACGAACGGAGGATATTTTGAAACAAAGTGAGTTTTTAAGATGGCTGAAAGCAAACGGCGTAAGGGTTGAAGATGGATCAAAGCACATCAAACTGTATTACGGCAATAATCAATCAACAATGCCTAGACAACCGTCAAAGGAAATCAAAACGGGCACTGTGAAAGCGATTAAAAAGCAACTAGGTCTTAACTAATAAAGCCCCCTCACAAGAGGGGACTTTTCAACAAGAGGAATTTTACTATGTTTTATCCGGCAAAATTTATTCCCGAAGATGATGGCTTCAACGTTTCTTTCCGCGATATTCCCGAGGCGTTAACCTGTGGCGATGACTACGCAGACGCCGTAGCCATGGCAAAAGACGCATTACTAACATCAATGGATTTTTATTTTGAAGATCACCGCAAAGTGCCGCTGCCAAGCCCTCCGCAAGAAGGCGAAGTATTAATTGAGTTACCGGCAAGTGTCTTTGCTAAAGTATTACTACTCAATGAGATGATCGACCAAAACGTTTCAAATGCCGAATTAGCAAGACGTATTGAAGTTAAGCCGCAAGAAGTCCAGCGCATAACCAATCTTGAACACAACACAAAGATTGATACGATTGCTCGGGCAATTCATGCACTAGGTAAACAGTTTGAATTGCGGGTAGTTTAATTCCCATACTGCGTCGTGCTTGGGAATCCGCCAAAAGGCAAAACCGCATTTTCACCAAAACGCAGCTTGCAGCCGCGCAGACAGTGGCTGCATTTATCCTTTTGCGGATCCCATGTTTGCCGATCAAATTCATCCGCAACGGGGCCGCCGGTATAGCCGCATTGCGCGCTACGATACGACCAAATACACACGTCCGACGTAATCATCAAAATCGGAATACGGGCATTGTCCGTTTCCGCCGGTGAGGCTAATTCAAACGTGGCGCGCTCGTCGTCCAGACTTTTTAGCTGCTCAATCAAATAGTAGCTTACCGTCTCCTGATTCGGATCATAATGCGGATTCCCCTCAAGAAAGTTCGTCGGATCTAAAAATTCCGCCGGCACTAAGCGCCGCGTCACTTTCGCCCCGATACCTTGCCCAAAATCCGCAACGATTCCCGTCACAATGCCGTAAAGATTCGATACGGTCAACGTCGGGCGATTGCTCGGCCCTTGTCCGCTTATCTCAAATCCCTCGGCTTTAATCGGGTAAGCCTGATATTCATTCCCCTGCCACCAAATATTTTCCCGTGTTTGGCTCATACCGTTGTGAAAACGTAATAACTCGCCTTTTCGGTATGGCTCAGTACTACTGGAGATATGGCGCAAGTCAATTTCCCATAATTCAATCAACGCACCTTGTTCCAATTTAAACAGGTTTGCGCGCATTTCTGTGGGTAATGGTTTAGGCATCAAATAACCTCTTCAAATGTGCAGCTGATTTCCGTGTGTCTTTTGGTGACGGTTTTTGACCATTTCGGGCAAACGACTTTGATTAAATCGCCGTTTTCATATTCACGAAAGAAAAATGCCGTGACGCCACTATGAGACGTTAAAAAGCGGTCAAATTCGACCGCACTTTTGTGATTGAGCTTGTATGTCAGGCTAAATTTGCGAAGCAGCGGGTTTAGTCCGTCCACCATTCGTTGGCTGTAACCGTCGCCGAATTGGTTCACTTTGCGGCGCGGTTCGCTTTCTACGGTATAGCCGGGCATGGGGCACCACGGCAAAATATTTATTGTCATCATTCACCTATGCTAATAATCCGCCCGGACGGCGTTCTTTTTGTAATACTTCTACCACTTTGCCGGTAATCAAGTCACTGAGCTGTTTGCCTTGTTGCGCCTTTTGCTCGGTGGTTGTTTCTTCGTTGCCGTTACTGTCGATATGGATCGTGATGGTGATGTCATTGTTCATGTCTCCGCCACCATGATTCGACAGTATGCCGGGATAACTCGGCGAGCCACCACCAACGCGCCCACCGTTCGCAAATTTAGGCAATCTACGTTGATTCAACGCGTTCATGAAACCGACGCCATAATGATCTACCGTGCGGGAGGTCATAACAAATTCATTGTTAGATAATCGCGCCAAAATAGAATCACTTGTGCCGGTTCCAGGCCCTTGTACATGACCGCCAGTGGCAAATTTCATATTCACACTTTGAATGGTTGAGATAATGTTCGCCGTTGATGCTGCCACACTTGCCATTGCCGCCAGATTCGAAGGAAACGGCAAAGAGGACGCATTCGCGATACCTTGTTGAATCTTAATCACCGATTCGGCAATAGCGAATGCTTTGGACGCCACAAACATCGCTTTATAAATGCCGGATTGCTTGCCCGCCGCATTTTCCATCACGCCCGCCATCGTATCAAATGCGGAACTCATCATTTGGGCGGATTGCCCGTAATAATCTAACTCCGATTGACGACGTTGATTATCGTATTTATCCATGATTTGTTGGCGACGTTGTTGATATTCCTCTTCCGACAACAATTTCTGCTCATTACCGCTTTGCATTGCTTCAAGCAACGCTAAATCGCGCGTACGTTGGTTTTCGATTTCCTGATTCGGATCGAACTGCGCCCGAAATTGCGCCAGCGGATCGACCGCACTTTGTGACACGCCTTGCGCATAATCAAACTGCGCCCGTTGTGCCGCTTTGGCAGCTTCCGCCTGATTGAGTTGCCCTGCGCTATAAAGCTCCTGAATGGATTTTAAGTCATCATTCAAATTCGCTTTCAGCAGTTTCTCCGGCGCATACTTGCCGGCAAGCTCCAACCGTTGACGGGCAAAGCGTTCGGCAATGGCGGTTTTCGCTGTTTCATATTCTTGGTAAGATACCACGCCTTTTTTGTTGTGTTCTTCCAACCGCTGGAACATCCGCGCTTGCTCTAATTCAATTTCGCCAAGGCTTGAACTGTTTTTCTTGCGAATTTCATCGTAAAAGCTGAGCCAGCTGTCGCGGGCGTTTTCGGAGGAGCCTTTTGTTTTATGTTGTCTGTCGTCCCATTGCTTAGAATATTTTTCATCTAGTGCTTGGTAGGCGTCCATATAACCATCATTTTTTACCGTAATTCCTGCACTATCTAAATCACGGCGAATATTTAAGACAACCCAATCTTTTTTGGACTTAGCATTGCTAATTTGATTTTGTAATTTAGTGCGATCAATAAACGCCTGTGTTTTATCATCAATATTCAAGGCCTGCGGAACTTTACCAGAAATCGCGTCACGATAGGCTTGATTAAAAATCAGTAATCCATCCGCACTTTCCCTTGCGGCATTACCAACACCGAGCAGTTTATTCATCATTCCGACTAATGGCGATTGAACGTTAGCCGCATTATTTGCCACAATGAGCATAGATGAGTTAAAAGTTTGTGCATTTTGATCAGTACGTAATAATTCAAACCCTAAGTTACTTAAGATAGCATTCGTTTCATTCTCTGTAGTGCTGGCAAGCTGTGAAGAAATGTTTTCTCCTACACGTAAAGTTTCATTAAGCAAATTCTGCTTATCTTCCAATTCTGCAGCGATTTTTGCTTGTTCACGTTGAGCTTGTGCAATTTTTTCGGCATAGTTTACAAATGAAAACCCTTCGTTGTTTTCACTTAATGTTTGATAGGTTTTAATGGCAGCCGTCAAATTTTCATAACGCTTTTTCAGCTCTTCCAGTTGCTGTTTTTGAGCAATAATGCTTTCTTCGGCTTTGGCTTGCTCCGCACGAAGTTGAACACTGTTCATTTTTTCCAATGATTGCGTTATTTGATCAAGATTGGCTGCATAAGCAAGCGCAGTCTCTTTGGCTCTTTCCGCTTCTTGTCGCCACTCTAACAAATATCCGGCTCCGAAAGAAAGCCCTATTGCCAATGCGCCAATAGGTCCGCCAACAAAACCTAGTGCCCCACCTAATAATCGGCCTGCAGCGCTGGTGCTACGCTGCACAATAGCAAGGTTTCTATTTGCCGCGGCTTCTGCATTTATTGCAATAGCTAATTTTTTTGCTTGCGCTTCTGCCAAAGTTTTTACAGAAAGCAATTCAGCTTCTGTTCTGGCGTGAGCGAGTTTAATTTGAATTAAATTCATTTCCGCTACAGCTTCTGTACGTAATGAAGCAGTTCTCTGCACTTCTGCCCGCGCCACTTGAATTGCAACAACGGCTTGTTGGCGACTTTCAGTAAGAAAACCCTTGAGTTTTGTTGCGCCGACTGCTGCACCAAACGTCCCCATTACGGTTGCAGCCATTGTCAGATGGTTACTTAATACATTAATGGTTTCTGCAACAGCTCGGCTTACGCCAATCGCATTATCCGTTTCCCCCACCCATTTTACCGTGGCTGTCTTAAGATTCTCTAAGGCAGATGAAATGGTCAAAATTCGCGTACTAAATTGGCTATCAACACTATTTTTCGCACGTTCCAATGCGGGGATTAAAACATCCATTGTGAGCTTGCCTTCTTTCGCCATATTGCGAAGCTCACCGGTTGTGACACCTAATCCGTCTGCAATCGCTTTTGCCAAGCCCGGCGTTTGCTCCATAACAGAATTAAATTCATCCCCCCGAAAAACACCGCTGCCTAATGCTTGCCCAAATTGCATTAATGCCGCTTGCGCCGATTCTGCACTGGCACCGGAAATTGCAACGGCTTTTGATACTGTTTCTGTCAAACTTGCGACCTGTGCTTGGCTAATTTTTAAGGCTTCGGCATTTTGCGCAAAACGCTGATATACACCTGATGTCGCTTGGATACTCTGATTGGTTTTAAGCGAAATATCAAAAACAGATTCCAAACCACGTGCACTGTTGATTGATGCGCTTTCGACTAAACGAAGTTTATTTTGAATTTCAGTATAGCCATCCGCATAATTTTTTAATTCAGCAATTCTTCCACCAGCTAATCCAGCCCAAAAGCTACCACGAGTGAAATTATTTAAATTTCTTGCTGCCTTTTCAATATTATTGAGATATTGAGATGTGCGCGCGGAAAATTGTTTTGCTCGATTTTGCGCTTTTTCTAAATTCTGCTGAAAACGAACCTGATCTAATGTCAGTTAAATGTTGAGTTGCCCCAATGAACCAGCCATATTTCCTCCATAAAAAAAGCTCACCAAAGTGAGCCTTTTCAAAAAAATTTATTTATCAAATGGTTATTTTATTTTTGGTTGGATACCAAAAAGTTTATTCCATTTTTCTTCTCGAGTAAGTTTTTTGTCTAAAACAATACGAATACAATAAACCAAAGGAATTAACGAAACCGCAAAAGCAAACACCACTCCCCAAGGAAAAGAAGGTGTATTTAAATATCCGCATAACAACGAAAAACCAACGAGCAGAATTATTACCAATATAATTCCAATAGAATCAAATAAGAATTCAAAAAAACTATCAATAAGCCATCTCATATTCTCTCCTCTTTCACTATTTAATAATAACGTAACGAACCTTGCTATGTTTTTCTTCCATCTTTGCTTTTGTCTTTTTTAAACGTTCTTCTTGTTTGAATTGAACAATCCCTAAAATTACACCATACAAAATAGAACCAACAATAGTAAAAATAACAAATATTAAAAGTTTGCCAATGACGTTTGACCAAAGCTGTCCACTGGAATAAAGCGAAAAAATAATCATCGCAACAACCGGAAGCACAATAAAGCATAGTAGGACTGCAACATACATTTTTACCCCCCAAATGACGGTATCAAATAATTCTCTAAATATATTCATATGTCATCCTTATACCTTGAGCTTTATAAAATCTCTAAGCCAACGCAAAATCAAATGGTTTAATCGTTGATTGACGATGTTGTTTTAACTCCCAAACATCATAGGCGGATTGTAATCCAAGCCACAATTTCGCCGTGCTAATACCGGCATCTTCAAGTGCCAATGCAATATTGGCCGTCATCGGCGCCTTTCCGTGGATTAAACGGGAGATGGTTTCGCGCGAAAATCCGAGATGTTTGGCTAATTTGGTTACTGAAACATTGTGGGGTTCGATAAAACCATCAAGTAAAATAATGCCGGGGTGGGTTGGTTTTCTCATTGCTCCTCCTAGTGATAATCTTCATAATTCAAAATATAAGCATCGCCATTGATAAATTCAAATGTGATTCGCCAATTTCCGGAAACAGTCATTGACCAAATTCCTTGACGATCACCTTTAAGTGCGTGACATTGATACAACATTTGGAAATCTTCTACTTGAGATGAACGATCAATCAGATCCAAAATACCGCCAATTTTTCTTAAATGGTCGGCACGTAACCCTTTTGTAACTCCTTTCTCAAAGAACTGTTGTAATCCTTTATGCTTAAAACTTTTGATCATGTGATTTCTCTTTCTCTATTGTGATCATATTACATCACAATAAAGGGAGGCACAAGCATTTTCTCATCCTATAAGTTACTTATTCAGTAGAGGCAACTCAATTTGCATTTTATCTTCAAAGATTTTTAGTGTGGCTTCAATCAAAGGCTTTTTATCTTTCCATTGACTTAATCCGGCACCGCACAAACTGGCAAAGCGTTTGTCGGATTGATATTCGCCTAAAACTTGATAATACTGTTCAAGTAAGGTTATTTCACCTTTGGCTAGCTGTTCCTGCATAAAATTAAAGGCTTTAATATACGCAATCTTAATCGCCATGGCTTTCTTAGTTTTATAACCCATTACAAGCAACAAAAAGCCATCTTTTGTCATCTCAAACATTGGGCGCTTTTCGCCTTTTTTATCGATAAATTCAACGAGCTCAAAATTGAGCCGGTTAAATTCATCATCACCCGCCTCTAAAATTTCACGAATATCACGCAGTACGTTTTTATGTAATTTCCCAAAAACTTTCGCTATTGTTTCTGATGTGGTAATCGTTTTTGAACCTTTGTTTTGAATAAATTGTTTAAAATTTTCTGGGTTTGCTAATTGCATAATTTTTCCTTAATTAAATTTCAGGCAATAAAAAACCGACTATCTCTAGTCGGTTATCGGTTGGCTAAATATTCTGCCGTGCCGTCATCTTCTTCATCATTTTCGACCGCACTTTCTTTGTAAAAGGGCATAAAATCCGAGAGTTCAGGCGGTTTAGTCTTCGGATCGCGGTTTATCATTGCCAACAGATGGCTAATTTGCGCCGTGCGGTAATCTTCACGCCAAAGCCCGAATGGTTGCTCGCGGTAAAACAGCATATATTCGGAAAAATGACGTTCAGGCATCAACTCAATTTCTTCTAACGTCTTCCCCAGCGCCAAAGATAGGGTTACTTGGAATCTTCGGCGCTCGGTGAGTTTTTTGGCTCAAGCTCGGAAATGGCTTGAGTGAGCTGTTCAAATACCGTTTTATCCAATTTGGAAAGTGCGGTTAAATCTGCTTCATTTTCCGCATCAAATAAATTGACGCCGTTTTCATCACAAAGGCGAATGGCTAGGGTGCGGGTTAAGCGATTTGGATCGTAGATTTTTGCCAATTGTTCGGTAAGTTGCCTTTCGTCGCTAAAATCAAGCGTAATACCTTGTGCTTCGGCAATTTTAATTAAGGCTTGCTGCTGACCATATAAGGCGTTATTCATTTCACCAACGGTAAATTCACGAATGAAATAACGTTCTCCGTTGATGTCAATCGGGCTAACTTTCGGTTTGTTGGCCAACAATTTTTCGCGCAAATTCATTATTTTTTATCCTTATTTAATTAAACAATCGAATGAGCTCAATAATTGCTCTTAATAAATCAGCTGATACCCAAAAGAATATAGGTATGGAGAAAGCAAAAGCGATTTGCCAAATTGAATATTTCATAAGCAATTCCTTGATTATCTTTAAAAGAACTTTTAAAATACTTGCATCCAAAATGATTCCTTTTTCGTATTGATGGAATGAAAAACCCCGAGAGTTCGCTGCTTTCGGGGTTTTGTTTTTATAAAGTACGGTCAAAATTTACTGCACTTTGTGGCTATACCGGTAAGTGATAATCACGTTTTGCTTTCTTAATAGTGACGCCGGAATCGAACTTACCTTTCACTTCGCCGCTCCAGTTTTGCGAAGTTTGGATAAAGCCTGTACCATAAAGCGAACCTTGATTATTTTTCAAAACCATCATCCACGGGAAAGTCTCTTTACCGTAGAATTTCTTACGCAAATCCTGCTGCATTGGCGTTGCCGGGGCGTAGAAGAATGTCAATTTAATTGAACCATACTCAATTTCGCCCGCTTCGGTTTCGGTACCTTCGCTACACATGGTTGTCACATCTTCTTCGCCGAGCGTGTCACCGTCGCCTTCAATATTTTTGATCGCACAGAAGTTAGCGGACCATTTTACGGTGGCCACTTTTGCCGCCGTAAAATCCGTCGGCGTATCGTGATTGCTCCAGTCAACTTCGTCCGCCAACGTAATTTTGTCGTTTGTAACGGCTTTCACCGGGTAATAACCATCAAGGGAACCAAGACCGGTGACTTTGACAAAATCACCGACTTTCGCACCGTGACCGGTTGCGGTAATGGTCGCGGGGTTTACCGTGGCCGCCGTCACGGCTTTATCACTATTTAAGCCGATGCCTAAATAAAATTTCGTCCCCTGAAAAGGGGTGGTTTGTGTTGGCATGTTTAATCCTCGTATTTGATTTGGTATTTAAGGTTAGAAACGAACCACGTCCGATTTGTCGTATCTTGTTCGTATTCATAGCTCATCAATTCAATTTCGGAAATCGTTTCCGATAATTCGTCATTGGCTATGGCACTTTCCAACCGTTGTTTGATTTGTTCGGCAATCTCATCTAACGCATCGTCGCCTACAGCAGTTTTCAGATAAATCGCGATGTTTAATACTGCGGTATATTCGTGATGACAGAGATCTAACGGTTCGCACGAAATTTCATCTAGAAAAATCGCAATTGCCGACTTTTCCTGATCAATATCAATAAACAACGGGCGCCCGGAATAATAATTCTCGACGCCCGTTATGTTGTTATTGAGTAAATCAAAAATTTGATGCCGAATTTGCTTATGGATTTGCATTTCTCCCCCTATTTTCGGAAAACAGTGCTTAATTCTTTCGCCAGTTCAATTTTCACCTGTTCCGAATAATCTTTCAGTTCATGATGAAACGCATTGGTTAAAGGTGCGGCAAGTGGAATTTTCACTACATCAATGGAATAACGGGCTTTGCCTCGGCGTTGCATTACCTGCCGTCGACCATTAGACAGAGTTTGGATAAAACCGCGTTGAACACGATGTTGACCGATTCGAATCTGCCCTTTCTCGATGTTCACCCGACGGCGCGGATCTTCCAGCAATCGGATTAACGGCAAATTCCCGCGATTGACACGAATTTTGGCCACAGGTTGGCGCGTCGTGGCTTTTTGTGTCAAACGGGCGCGCTTGCGAATTAATTTCATCGGCGCTTTAACTTCCTTCGATACGGTTTTTGTTCCGTGTTTAATGGCGTTTCGCGCCACCCGATTAATACTATTCGCCACTGCTTTGGGCACCGCTTGCTTGGCTAATTTTTCAATATTCGCCTGTAATACCGCTATTCCTTCGATCTTGACCGCCATATTTACTCCAACTGCAACACGATCTTTCCGTCCTCAAAACTAAATCCGCGTACAACATATTCGCCGGTTTTTGTCGTGATGACATCGCCAAGTTTCGGCTTGTAGCCGGACGCCCGGAAAAGTGTCAGCGTGCGAGTTGTACCGTTAATTAAGTAATCATCGCTATAATTTCCGCCCATCACTTTTGGCGTCTCATCAAGCACCGCTTTATACTTTTTGCCGTTAATCACATAGACGGACATCATGACATCGGTTATAACGTTGTCCGCCCGTGTTAACGCGTTATCAAACGGACTAGACATTGATTTTCACGTCAACCGTTTCAGTCGCTACGCCGCTTTCACGCCACGCAATACCTAAGCGTTTATTGCTGCCTGCGGCAATCGTTGCACCATCAGCGGACCAGTAAACGACCGCACCTTGTTTGATGTCATCCGCCGCTTTTGCCTTAACGGTAAATACCCCAGTGGTTAACCCCACGCCCACGCCGTTTTTTTCGACGTCGGTTACGGCAATTGCGGCAAGATTTTCCTGCATCACCACATCACCGGATTTAACCGTGGCGACAGCGGTAAAGCGCACGATGTTTCCGTCTTGTACATAATTTTTAGCCATATTTATTTAATCCTTTGATTTAGATAATAAAAAACCGCACCTAAAAAGTGCGGTCGTTTTTTTAAGGCGTTTTTAGTTACTTGTTGGTAACTTTAACAACACCGCGATAATCAATCACATTCACGCCGGCGTCAATGCGGACTTTTGTTGCGACACCGTCAACGGTAAAGCCGTTTTGTTGCTCCATATACGGCGTGTCGATGCCGTCTAAGTAAGAGACTTCGATCGCTTCTTTGTTGATTAAGTACCAAGATTTCGGATCGGCGACTTGTAAGCGCGCTGATTTAATCGGCGGCACAATGTCGCGGATTGGGTTAATAATGCCGGCGTTAATATCCGCCCCTTCCACGCTCGCAGAACCTAAAACTTGTTTAGCGCGAGTATAAAGTGAGGTAGGCAACAGCATAAATTCCGGCTCAATCGCCAACGGCTCGCCGCGTGTATTGACAAAGCTGTTCATTAATTGGATTGCTTTATCAATGTTGGTTACGTCTAACGCCGCGCCAGTTAAGGTGTTTTTGTGAGACGCGTCAAATAACGCTTTGCCGTCTTGTGCGATGGCGTTACCGGTCAACAAGGCAAACACTAATTTGGCGATGGTTGCGCGGGCCGCTTGTCCCATTTTTTCAGGGATTTTTGTCAACAAGTGCATATCATCGTTTAAGATTGCTTGGCGGGTAATGCTAAACAACTGACCGTAAGTAGCCAATGCAACTTGTGCGCCTTCGTCGCCGATGGTGCCGTAGGTGTATTCTTCACCTTCGCCCACTTCCGGCAAGTAGCCAAAATCGCCCAAGCCGACACGTTTCGCCGCGCGGAAATCGGTTAAGATGCCGCGTGAGGTAAATTGGTCAAAGTTTTCGGTGGCAGTTTCCCAACCTTTAAGCAGGGATTTGTGCGCCACATCAATCAAGATTTGGCCAAAATCAGAACTGGAGTGCGTAAACGCCAAGCCAACCATGCTCATTGCGTTATGACCACTAACACCGATACCACGATCAACCAGAGACGCACGGGCAAGCTCACGCAAGGTCATTGCGTTGTAGGCGTTATCTTTGGCGTTAGCTTTGTCTTTGTCAATACCGGCACGGGCTAACAAAGATTGTTTCACGCTGTCACCAACAATATTACCGTTGCCGGCGTAAGGGGTGGCAGTTGCACTTGGGGTTGTACCGGCACCCAATTTAGCTAACAATTTGTCTTTGGCTTGCTCGGCGGTGATAGTTAAATCACCCAAGCACTCCACCAGCAAATCATTGTGAGTTG
Organism: uncultured Pasteurellaceae bacterium; assembly: GCA_963525745.1. GTDB lineage: Bacteria > Pseudomonadota > Gammaproteobacteria > Enterobacterales > Pasteurellaceae > CAURMH01. Next base: position 24,660 of record CAURMH010000018.1, read on the forward strand.
CACCAAATGGCGCAAACACGGCTTTAATGTCGGCATTGCGTTTGTTCATTGCGGCTTGTACTTGCGCGGTATTATCTACCGGCGCAGCAGGCGCTTGATTCACCGGCGCGGCCGGTGCCGCAGGTTCCAGTTGCGCTGGTTTCGCCGGGGTTGCTGTTGCTTGTGGTGCGGCTGCACCCGCGTTGCCTTGTGGCTTAAACAACATGTCTTTAATTGCTTTTGGCATATTTTCAAGGTCCTCTAATTTTCGTGATTTAATAGATGCCATCGCCACAAGTGGTTCGGCTAATTTGTCAGCAAAGCCTTGTTCAACGCACTCTTTTGCCGTGAGCCAAGATTGCCGGCACACAAACGCGTGTACATTCTCGCCCATACGCAAAATGACGATTATGGCCGCACAAAAATTAAAACCATTGGCAAAATGTTGGACGAAAAAATCACCTTGGAAGGAATGTTCACCATTTGCCTGCGCACGCACGTAAAAGACGACGCATATCAATTTTCCACCCCAAATAACGGCTCTGACACCGTAAAAAGCCCAATGGGCTTATTTGAGCAGGATTTCATCGATAACGATTTAGCCGCAATCGACCGTATTATTTGTGATTACTACGGCATTTCTGAAAGTGCGGTAGAAAATCACGAAGAAAACTCAACCCAACAACCAGCCACAGGAGAAAACTAAAATGGCAACCATGTTTACTTATAACCAAGAACAAGCGGTAAAAGGCGGACAATCCAGCTTCATCAGCGAAACCGGCGCATACGTGGGCAAAATTCTTGCTGCTAAATACACTAAATCGCAAGGTGGTGCACAAGCAATGGAATTCTCCATTGAAACCGATGATGGGCAGCAAGGAAATTATCTTTCCGTTTACTACAAGGCTAAAGACGGGAGCGATCTTTCAAGTGGCTTAAATATGGTTCAAGCAATTATGGGTGTAACCGGTGTAAAAGAACTCACCATAAAACGCCAAGGTAACGACGATATTGCGCCGGAGCTCACCAATAAACGGATTGGCTTGTTTTTACAGAAAGAGCTTATCACTAAAAATGACGGTTCGGAAAGTTATCGTCTACAAATCCTTTGCCCGTTTAGCCCTGTTTCGCAAAAAACGCTTGCGGAGCATTTAAACAACGAAGAACCGAAACGCATTCAGTGGTTACTTGAACATACACAAGATAACCGCGCGAAAAACACGCGCCAAGAACAATATCAAGCACAACATTAATACTACCAGTCTACTCAATCTGCCGGCGTTCCACCACAAGACAACGGCACGTTTGATGACGATATTCCGTTTTGAATTCTATATACTTGAATCTTGTAAAAAATAAATCATTAAAACCTAGAGAAACCTTATATAACAAGGTTTCTCTTTGGGGCTGTACTAGATAACTAAACTCCCCTTAATCAATTGTTTCAAAAAGTAAATTTGAGATTTTATTTCATTGTGATTAAAACACCATTCACATTCCTTCAAATACAGCTCAAATGCGCGTTAGAAATGCCGTTAAATT
>CAURMH010000019.1:0-26081 GCA_963525745.1 uncultured Pasteurellaceae bacterium
AACTGCTCAAGGCGTTCAAACGCAAGATATTATTAAGATCTCCGCAACGTCCGGTCTAACACCGGCACCTCAAGTGCGAGATCATAAAGTTGAAGTAGCAAAACTGGTTGACGTTACCACCTGTATCGGCTGTAAAGCTTGCCAAGTTGGTTGTTCGGTGTGGAATGACATTCGTTCTGATGTTAATGCTGAATGCGTAGGGATTTATGACAACCCGGTTGATCTGAACCCGAAAGCATGGACAGTTATGCGCTTTAACGAAGTGGAAGAAAACGATCGTTTAGAATGGTTAATCCGTAAAGACGGTTGTATGCACTGTCAAGAACCGGGCTGTTTGAAAGCTTGCCCGGCGCCGGGTGCAATCATTCAATATAAAAACGGCATTGTGGATTTCCAATCCGACAAATGTATCGGTTGCGGTTACTGTATCGCCGGTTGTCCGTTCAACATTCCACGTATGAATCCGGAAGACAATCGTGTGTACAAATGTACCCTTTGTGTTGACCGTGTTTCTGTGGGACAAGAACCGGCTTGTGTGAAAACTTGTCCGACCGGCGCGCTTCGTTTCGGTTCTAAAGAAGAAATGAAAGTGTACGCAGAACAACGTATTGCGGAACTTAAAGCTCGCGGTTATGAAAACGCAGGACTTTACGATCCGGAAGGGGTCGGCGGTACTCATGTTATGTATGTGTTGCATCACGCCGATAAACCGGAACTTTACAACGGACTTCCGAAAGATCCGCAAATTGATATTAGCGTGACATTATGGAAAGACGTTCTCAAACCGGTTGCTGCGGTGGCCATGGGCGGTTTGGCATTAGCCGAAATCGGCCATTACTTAACCGTCGGCCCGAACGTGGAAGAAGATGTGGAAGATCATCACCACGAATTTGAAGACGAAGATAAACATGCCAAAAAGGGAGAACAACATGAGTAAAATTGAAATTAGCAACGATACTCGCGTTATTCGTCACAGAACGCCTGCGCGTATCAGCCACTGGTTGTTGGTGATCTGCTTCTTTATGACAATGTTCACCGGCGTGGCGTTTTTCTTCCCTGATTTTGCGTGGTTGACGGAAATTCTAGGTACGCCGCAATTGGCTCGGGCAATTCACCCGTTCACCGGAATTTTAATGTTCTTCGCCTTTATTTACCTTGCGTTATTGTATTGGGATCATAACATTCCGGAAAAAAACGATATTCGTTGGGCAAAAGGCATGCTTGAAGTATTAAAAGGCAACGAGCACGCGGTCGCGGATAACGGCAAATATAACCTCGGTCAAAAAATGCTCTTTTGGACATTAAACTTGGCCATGCTGACATTACTTGTGACCGGTATCATTATGTGGCGTCAATACTTCTCGCACTACTTCTCCATTCCAGTGCTCAGAATCGCGATTCTGCTTCACTCAGCCAGTGCGTTTATGCTATTCACCGGTATTTTGGTGCATATGTACATGGCGTTCTGGGTGAAAGGTTCCATTCGCGGCATTGTAGAAGGTTGGGTTACTGTTCGCTGGGCGAAAAAACACCACCCGAAATGGTACCGTGAAGAAGTGCTCGAAGAATTGGAACAAGACCTGATCAACGAACAGGAAGGGAAAAATCTCAAGACCAAAGTTCTATTTAAAGGTTTTGGAAAATAGCCCTGTATAATGCAAGAAAAGTGCGGCTAATTGACCGCACTTTTTATTATGTAACCCGAAAACGGACTTACCGGACCGTGATTAAAGAGAACATTATGAGTATCAAAATCCTCTCCGAAGCGGAGATTAAAGAACAGAAAAAAAATTCTTACGAAACCCCGGCGGTACTATTCGCCAACCCGAAAAATCTGTATCAACGTCGCGCCAAACGCTTAAGAGAATTAGCGAAAGATCATCCTCTTGCCGACTATCTTTTATTTGTCGCGGATGTGGTGGAAAGCCAACTCACAACCCTTGAAAAAAATCCGCTGCCTAAACAAGATTTAGCACATTTAAGCGGCACCGAACCGCTCAATGCCAAAAAATTCAAACGCGATACCATTTGGCGCGAATATTTAACGGAAATTCTAAGTGAAGTAAAAACAAAGGCAAACGAACAAGTTGTCGCCACAATCGACTCGTTGGAAAAAGCTTCAAGCGGCGAATTGGAAGAAATGGCAAACCATTTGCTCGCACAAGCATTCAATTTAGTTGGCAGCGACAAAGCGGTATTTATTTGGGCAGCATTATCGCTTTATTGGCTCCAACTGGCGCAGCAAATTCCTCACCACAGCCGTCTGGAAAACACCGAGAACCTGCATTATTGCCCGGTTTGCGGCTGTGCACCGGTTACCAGTATGATTCATATCGGCTCGTCACAAGGTCTGCGCTATTTGCATTGCTCCCTTTGTGAAAGCGAATGGAATTTGGTACGCGCCCAATGCACCAACTGCAACGGCCACGATAAGCTGGAATTATGGTCATTAAACGAAGAACTGGCGCTGATTCGCGCGGAAACTTGCGGCAGCTGCGAAAGTTATTTAAAAATGCTGTTCCAAGAAAAAGATCCGAATGTCGAAGCCGTCGCCGATGACTTGACGTCAATTTTCTTAGATGTGGAAATGGAAGAAAAAGGCTTCGCCCGCAGTGGCTTAAATCCGTTCCTCTTTCCCGCTCAGGAAAATTAGCATAGTCGAAAATCTAAACGATAAAAGTGCGGTCATTTTGGCCGTATTTTTAATTTTAAATGGATAAATAACAAGCCATCACAACGGCATTTTCCCGTCCGCCATTTGGCAAAGGGTAATAATTCTTCCGAATATCCACTTCGTTAAAGCCTAATTTTTCGTACAAATGACGCGCCGGATTGGATTCCCGCACTTCAAGCCACAAAGTCTTAACGGCACGCTCAGTTAACCGCGTCATTAACTCTCTCAGCAATAATTCTCCCATCCCCTTGCCCTGCCGCGTCGGCTCAACAGCAATATTAAATAAAGTGGCTTCATCTAAAACGGTTTGGCAAATCGCAAATCCGATAATGTGATTATTTTCGACTAATTTTAGATTTAAATAGCGCTCGCCCCGATTATTTTTCAACGTGCCAAATGACCAAGGAATCAAATGCGCCTGCCGCTCGATTTCATATAAACGTTCAAAATCGTTATCATCAATAGGAAGAATAAGAGGCATATTAGTTTTGTTGAATTTGTCGCCAAAAATCACGTTTGGCTTGGGAGCTAAGTTTAAACTGAGGCCAATCTAAGGTGCGATACAATTTTTCCGCATTAATACAATAGGGTAAAGTGCAGTCGATTTTTTCGGAATTTTCGGTAAATAGGCAATATTGTAACGAATGTTGCAGATGGATATGTTGAATTTGATCGAAATTAAGACAAAGACAGTCTGCCGCATTTAGATCAATTGCGCGTAAAATATCGGTTAATAAAGGCTCCCCCGAAACAACTGTATCCGAAACCACAATTAGCCGAATATTTTCAGCGACAGTAATTCCTATCGCCCCTTGCAGGACATGGGGGCGACGGAGCTGCCATTGGCTAATCCCCATTGCCTCCAATAATAAATCACGTCTATTCATAAGAATAACTGATGGCATCCAGCGGATAGCGGTCGAGGGCATTCACAATGGCCGATTCTTGTTCAGGAGTCAACTTTTGCTGATAGGAAGTAAAGCTTCGGTAAGAAACAATATTTTTCTCTTTATGGATCACGGCAATATAACGTTTAAATTTATCGCTGTCACAAGCGTAATAAGGCACCACTCCGCCAATCGGTTTCAAATCGCAGGTTGTTTTATTTTTCGCTAGAAAGCGCGCTGTTAATGTCGGCTCAAGATTGACTTCTTTCAGATAAAACGTATCGCTTAAAATGGCCTTTCGATGCTCAGGTGCCATATTTAGTGCGAAACTGACAAAACGGGGCTCACTGCCATTAACGGCACGCGTCAATTTAACAAATTTCTCACCGTTAAAATCAATTTCTATGCCTGATGTTTTAAGTTTCTCAAATTGTTCATCCAATTTTTGAAAAACTTTTTGCTGCTCGGGCGAAATCGTTTCCGTTTTCGGCGAGGTATTTTGTGGAACCAAAGGAAGCAATTGACAACCTGATAACAAGGCCGTTAACACCGCGATAAACAAGACTTTTTTCATCGAAAATTCCTTAACTAAAAATCATGTCGTCATGCTAAAATGACGCTAAACGCGCCGATAGAGATAAATTCGGCGGTGCGTAATTTTAACGAATAAAATAACAGGATTCAAAGGTTGATTTCTCTCGAAAGCGAAGTTCTACAGCGTCATTTACCGCTCTTTTATGGAAAAAAAATTCTATTTAGCGGTGCGCTTTACGATCAATTTCCACAACAATTGTCCGAACATTGTCGATCGGTTTCTGTTTGGAGCTGGTATTTTGATTACGCCAAAAATCAAAGTGCGGTTAATTTCTCGATTAAATTCGAAGCGGAGGTGGATCTTGTCGTGTATTATTGGACTAAAAATAAAGAAGAAGTTAATTTTCAACTCATGCAACTGCTTGCAAATAGCAAACCGGCGCAAGAATTTTTGATTGTCGGTGAAAATCGTTGTGGTATCCGTTCCGTGGAAAAATTACTTCAACCTTACGGTGATATTTACAAAATCGATTCGGCACGTCGCTGCGGGTTGTATCATTTTTCTCTGAAAAAACCACCGCACTTTGATCTTGAAAGCTACTGGCGGCATTATCAGCACCCGTCTCTCAACAACCTCACCATTTATAGCCTACCCGGCGTATTTAGCGCCAAACAATTGGATGACGGTACAGCACTGCTGCTTTCTACGCTCAATGAGCCTATAACGGGCAAGGTTTTAGATCTCGGCTGCGGCGCAGGGGTTATCGGCGCTATAATTAAAAAATACTCTCCTACCGCGAGTGTTACGCTCTCCGATATTCACGCCATGGCGATCGCTTCTGCGCGTCGCACATTTAAAGAAAATCAGCTTGACGGTGAAGTCATTGCCAGTGACGTATTTTCCCATATTCAAGGAAAATTTAATCTAATTATTTCCAATCCGCCTTTTCACGACGGTATCGATACGGCTTATCGGGCAACTACCGAGCTCATCCAAAAAGCGAAATGTCATCTGACTGTCGGAGGCGAATTACGCCTTGTCGCCAATGCCTTCTTGCCTTACCCTCACTTATTGCAACAATATTTCGGTGGATTTAAAGTGATTGCACAAAATAATAAATTTAAAGTCTATTCTACAAAAAATTAAGGAGAAATCATGTTCTTAACCAGTTCAGCCATTCAGCAAGGAGAATTTGCCGATAAATATGGCAAACGCGGTGCGCAATTCAGCCCAAACGGCATGCCGACTTATTCCGTTCCTTTTGAAATTCACAATGCGCCACAAGGCACAAAATCTTTTGCGGTCGTGTTAGAAGACAAAGATGCGATCACGGCAAGCGGTTTTGTCTGGATTCACTGGCTTATTGCAAATCTTCAACGCACGGTGGTGGAAGAAAATGAAAGCCAACAAGCGACGGATTATATTCAAGGCGCAAATTCATGGGCGAGCGTACTCGGTAAATTCGATATTGCCGAAGCATCCGCCTATGGCGGTATGGCACCGCCAAACTGCCGACATCGTTATGAACTCATCGTTTATGCCCTTGATACAACGCTTGCGCTTTCTCAGGGCTTTCGCTTCAATGATCTTCATTTTGCGATGCAAGGACATATTTTGGCACAAGCCTCCCTTGTCGGAACCTATGATGTTTAAAACTTTATGAATTCCGACCGCACTTTGACCCGATTTTAACGATTCAAACTTTTTATCATCAAGGAGATTTAATGGAAAAAATGCCTCAATGCCCGCAATGCCACGGAGAATATGTTTACCACGATTCCGTTAATTTTGTTTGTCCGGATTGCGGATATGAATGGAATAACACGGATTCGGCCGCCGAAACCGACGAATTTATTGTTAAAGACAGTAACGGAAACATTCTACATGACGGCGATGACGTCATTTTAATCAAAGACCTAAAAGTAAAAGGCTCTTCGATTGTTTTAAAAAAGGGCACAAAAGCCAAAAATATTCGTTTGATTGATGCCAATCATGATGTTGATTGTAAAATCGACGGAGAATCTTTTTCATTAAAATCAGAATTCTTGAAAAAAGCCTAGTTGATAATACAATGAAAAGTGCGGTTAATTTTCTGTAAAATTGACCGCACTTTGTTTTGATTTTAATCTTAAATTTTCACCGGCTTCACAATTTCGCTTGGGTAGCAACCCAATATTTTCAGGTAAGTGCTGTAATTTTTTAGTTCCTCCAACGCAATTTGTGTGTCCGGGTGATGAATATTCGCCTCAATTTCAAGGTAAAACATCTCTTCCCACGGCTTGCCATAAATCGGGCGCGATTCAAGCTTCGTCATATTAATACCGTGTTTCTTAAAAACAAGTAAGGCATCGACCAATGCACCGGCCTGTTGTGCCGTACTCATTAAAAGCAATGTTTTTGTATGAATTTGAGGAGACACTTCTCGCTCGGTTTTAGCAATAACAATAAAGCGTGTAATATTATTCGGTTGATTTGCAATATCACGTTTTAATACCTGCAAACCATAAAGATTACCGCCATCTTCATTACCCAATGCGGCAATATTCGGTTTATTCAGACCGGAAACCAATTGCATAGCATGAGAACTGCTTTCACAATACTCGATATGTACGCGATCAAGGCGCTGAATAAAATGACTACATTGTTGAATCACTTGAGGATGACTGTATAGCGTATCTATTTTTGCCAAGTCCTGTTGTTCGGTGACGAGAACACAATGTTTAATCGGGTAAGCCAATTCCCCCACAAGATAGAGCTCGGTGTGCTGCAAAAGATCATAAACTTCATTAATCGCCCCCGACGTTGTATTCTCCAAAGGAAGCACGCCAAAATCCGCTTCACCGTTTTGTACCTTTTCAAAAATCTGTGCAAAGGAATCGCAACTTAATTCGATTAATTTTTCCTGATAACGTGTGGCATAATTTCTTGCCGCAAGGTGCGAATAAGAGCCTCTTTTGCCTAAAAACGCGATATGGATACTTTGTTCCCGCTGTTCATTTAATTTTTTTTGTAAATAAACCTGCTGAGTTAAAACCGAATCTTCAATAATTTTCTGAAATATCGCCGTTATATATTGTGGTTCTAGCTGGTAGTTTTCATTTTCGGCAAATTTAATTAATTCGTTTAATAACTGCTGTTCACGATCAATATCCCTGAGCGCCTTCTGAGTAACTTCTTTACTCCGTACGACATCAAAAGCTAAACGGTGGCGTTCTGATAATAATTTCAATAAATTACGGTCGATTTGTGTAATTTGTTGGCGAATTTCGGTTAAATCTAAAGCCATTTTTTTTAATACCTTAAAAAATAAAAAAGCTATACTTCAAAAAGAAATATAGCTTTAAAGAGTACGAAGAAATCAGATTAACACCTGGCTGGGCGCAATATAACCTTGCGGAATCTCATCCTTACCTTCAAAAGAGACAAATTCCCACGCCTCTTGATCTGCAAGTACGGCTCTCAGCAATTTATTATTTAATCCGTGACCTGACTTATAGGCTTTAAAATCACCGATAATATTATAACCTGCCATATAAAGATCGCCGATAGCATCTAACATTTTATGGCGAACCAGCTCATCCTTGAAACGCAAACCATCCTCGTTGAGGATTCTATAATCATCCAACACAATCGCATTGTCCAGACTTCCGCCTAAGGCGAGACCTTGAGACTGTAAATATTCAATATCTTTCATGAAACCGAATGTTCTTGCGCGACTAATTTGATGAATAAACGCCTGTGCTGAAAAATCCATAACATAATGGCGCACATTTTCACCAATCGCCGGATGTTCAAAATCAATCGTAAAATCAAGACGAAAACCATTATAAGGTTTAAATTCGGCCCATTTATCACCCTCTTCAACACGCACAGATTTCTTGATACGAATAAATTTTTTCGCGGCGCTTTGCTCTTCAATTCCGGCATCCAATAGTAAATAAATAAATGGGCTCGCACTTCCATCCATGATCGGAATTTCCGGCGCATCCACTTCAATAATAATATTATCAATACCCAAACCGGCTAAAGCGGCATTTAAATGCTCAACAGTAGAAATTCTCACGCCCTGCTCATTTATAAGCGCAGTACAAAGCATCGTATCGCGCACGGAGTCCGCATTGGCAGGAAAGGTAACCGGTGGATTTAAATCGGTACGACAATAAATTACTCCGGTATTCGGCGTAGCGGGACGTAATGTCAGTGTCACTTTTTTGCCGCTATGCAATCCGACACCGGTCACTTTAATGCTTTGCTTTAATGTTCTTTGTTTAATCATTGTTTATTACCCTATCGCTAAACAACAAGATTACTACTTATCTTCACGTCCAAAAGCGCTTGGATTAAAGATTCCATCATTTCGTTTTAAATTATTAAGGCGTTCGGTAATAGGTTTATCCAACTCGCTACGATATGTCGGTTTCCCTATTGAGTCATATTCCGATTGTGAATAACTGCCGCCTTGTCTTAATTCGCCCAAACTTTCCGGAGCTCTAAAACCATTCGTGGAAGTTTGCGTCGCGCCGCTACTTGTCCCTGTTGACGTCTGATAATTTTGCGCAAATTGTATTTGCTCGTTTGGACTTATTTCGCCCAACCCTGTCGCTACAATAGTGACCCGAATCTCATCGACCATCTCAGGTACAAGACTGGTTCCCACAACGACTGTCGCATCCTCGGAAGCAAATCCCGAAATAGTTTCACCGACAACAGTAAATTCATCAAAGGCCAAATCCATACCACCTGTGATATTGACTAAAATACCCTTTGCATTACTTAAATCGACTTTTTCCAATAAATCATTGCGTACCGCAATGCGCGCCGCTTCTTCCGCCCGCCCTTCACCGGGTTTCCCTAACGCGGAACCAAAACCGATCATCGCCTGCCCCATCTCCGACATGACTGTTTTCACATCGGCAAAGTCAACGTTAATCAACCCCGGCGAAGTAATCATATCCGAAATGCCCATTACTGAATTACGCAATACATCGTTCGCCGCAGCAAACGCATCAAGCAATTTTGCATTTTTCGGTAAGACTTTTTGAATTTGTTGATTTGGGATAATAATCATCGAATCAACATATTGTGACAGATCTTTGATTCCCAATTCGGCAAACTGCATACGCTTTTTACCTTCAAAGGTAAATGGCTTGGTTACTACGGCAACGGTTAATATCCCCAAATCTTTTGCGATTTTTGCGACGACAGGCGCCGCACCGGTTCCCGTGCCGCCGCCCATTCCGGCTGCGATAAACACCATATCGGCACCTTCCAACATCTTGCGGATTTCATCCTGATCGTCTTCAGCCGCCTTACGACCTACGTTCGGATTTGCTCCGGCGCCAAGTCCTTTTGTGGTTGTGCCGCCAATTTGTACGGTTTGTTGAACCTGACTTTTACGTAAAGCCTGGGCGTCGGTATTTACCGCATAAAAAATAATCTTACCGTGCTCATCACTGTCAATCGTATTTTCGCCTAAGAAATCGCCATTAAATTCTTTTTTTACCATATTGGCAACCATATGGTTTACGGCGTTGCCGCCACCACCGCCAACGCCGACAACTTTAATCAGCGCGCCGGATTGATCATTAAAATCGTCGTAATCTGGATATAACATTTATTATATTCTCCGTAATGGCTCATTGTCCGATACCACAATATTTAAAACCTAAATTCATTCTATTGTAGAGTAAAAATCAAAATAATCAAAATTCTGACCGCACTTTATTGACAATTTTTTTTATGTAAAAGCAAAGGGTTCCCCAAAAACCACCTTCAGACGGATCCCCATGTCCAAGCAATTCGTCATCGCTATTACTGTGGTTATATTGCAATAAACCAACTACCGTGGAATATTGCGGTCGATTCACATAATCGGTCAATCCGGTAATATTTAACGGACTTCCGATTCTGACCGGGCTGCCGAACACCTCGGCCGCACAATCGCGTAAATCTTCAATTTGCGCCCCTCCGCCGGTCAGCACTACGCCGGCAATGAGTTCAAACTTAATGTGCTTACCTTCTAGCTCGGTTTTTAATTTATCCAACTCATCCTTTACAACATTAAGTAATTCCGTATAGCGTGCGGAAGTAATCAAAGACAAATCGCTTTTTGTTAATGAGCGCGGCGCCCGACCGCCGATACTGGCCACTTCAATTTTCTTCTCACCTTGTAATCGGGCAGGATAAACCGCGCTGGCATAATTCACTTTAATTCGTTCCGCTTCAAGACGTGAAATCGCACAAGCATGCGCAATATCATTAGTCACCACATTGCCGGCATAAGGTACGACACGGCTAAAGCGTAACGCGCCGTTCGTGTAAACCATGATATTCATCGTTCCGGCACCAAAATCAATTAAACAAACGCCCAAATCTTTTTCATCATCGGTCAATACGGAATGCGCGGCGGCAAAACCCGAAAAAACGATTTTATCCACTTGTAAACCGCAACGTTCCACGGCTTTCTTTAAGTTATTTTGCCAATCCTGATGACAGGCGATTAAATGGACGTCCGCTTTTAATCGAACACCTTGCAATCCTAATGGGTTTTTAATGTTCAATTGTCTATCCACCGCATACTCTTGCGGAATGATGTGTAATAGCGATAACCCTTCCGGTAATTTAATCGAGCTTGCCGTATGCAGTGCGGCATCAATCTCATCCTGCGTCACCTCGCCTTCTGCAATGGGCACAAAGCCGCTTTCGTTCAAACTTTGGATATGCTCTCCCGTAATCGCCAGCGTTACACTCATAATTTGGCAATCCCCCATGGATTCAGCCGCTTCAAGCGCGCGTTGAATAGAATTTACAACGGCATCAAGATCGGTGATACTGCCGCGGTCGATACCCTTTGAAGGACAACTTCCTACGCCCAATACATTAACCACGCCGTCAGGTAATACTTCGCCTACCACAGCAACCACTTTTGAAGTACCGACTTCCAGTCCTACAATGGTTTTTGACTCAACCGTTCTCGCCATTTTTACTACACCTAATAATCTATTTATCTACTATACTTACCGCCGCACCCGTCGGATAGCGTAAATCAACATACTCAATTTTTTTATTAACCGGCACTTCAATTTGCGGATAAATGGTGACGAATCGATCTAATTTTGACTTCCATTCCCCACGCCCCAATTTTAAAACGACATCATCGCTTAATGTAGCCTGCCATGCGCCGCGCGTATCAATCCCGATACCTTTTACGATTAAATTTTTTGCTTTAAAATCGGCATAAATTCGCTTCCAGGCATCCAGCACTTTTACGCTCTGATAATCAGGCCCCGCCAAATAAGGTAAATCATGATTTTTTAGTTTTTCCGGCGGTAACTGAAAAATCGTTCCGTCCTGAGTGATAAAATCCGTTTTATTCCAAACGGCAACAGGCTCATATTCCAATAACCAAATACTCAAACGATTAGGCCAGATTTTACGCACCACCGCACCTTTGACCCACGGCAGCGTTTCGATCTGCTCCCTAATTATCGCAACATCTTGAGTAAAAAAGCCCTTTAAATCGCCCATTTTAATCAATACTTCACGAATATCATCATTGGTTGTGAATGCCGTTTGACCGGCCAACGCATACGTATTTAAAGGCCGTTGATCCAGCTTTTCAAGCCACATAGGCCAGCTTGCATAGATCCAATAACCGATGCCGGCGCATAATAGCACAAGTAATAATCTGATTTGTAAAAAAAACCTCGGCTTAGGTTCACCATATCGGACATTCTGTGTGTTCTTGCGCTTTATGACATTCATTAAACACTCAGCTCCAAAATTTTTACGACCAATTCCTCAAAAGAGATCCCGACGGTTAATGCGGATTTTGGAAATAGACTATGGCTTGTCATACCGGGATTTGTGTTCACCTCGACCAAACGAAATTCACCTTTGTCATTCGTCATCACATCAATTCGGCTCCAACCGCGACAGCCGACCGCCTCATAAGCTCGCTTTACCAAACCTGCCAGCGCCTGCTCCCGTTCGACACTTAATCCCGCCGGACAGAAATATTGCGTACTATCCGAAATGTACTTCGCTTCATAATCATAAAATTCACCTTCCGGTACGATACGAATCGCCGGCAAAACGACGCCGCCCAATACCGGCACCGTCAATTCATCACCGCCCAACCACTCTTCGATTAGCACGGTTTCATCAAATTTAAGCGCATAATCGACCGCACTTTTAAGTTCATCCGACGCCTTAACCTTCGTTAATCCGACACTTGAACCTTCTAAAGAGGGCTTAACCATTAACGGTAAACCCAATTTCTTTACGATGGCCTCTGCATCCAATTGCACTGCGGTTTCTCTCGTAACAATCTCCATATCAGCGACCGGCAGACCAAATGCTTTCCACAGCATTTTTGTACGCATTTTATCCATTGTCAACGCCGATGCCATGACGCCACAGCCGGTATATGGCAGCCCAATTTGCTCCAACAAACCTTGCATTGTGCCGTCCTCGCCACCGCGACCATGTAAAATATTAAAAACACGCGTAAAACCGTCAGCTTTTAAATTTGCAACATTATATTCTTTAGGATCAATAGGATAAGCGTTATACCCCTGGCTCACTAACGCGTCCAATACCGCTTTGCCCGAATTTAACGACACCTCACGCTCAGCCGAGGTGCCGCCTAATAATACGGCGATTTTATCTTGTTTTAATGTCATTTTATTATCCGTTATACTTAATTTGTTCTAAGACTGATTATGCCCACCAATGTTCCGCAAGACCGCGGGAAATTTTACTCACGCTCCCCGCACCTTGCGCTAAAATCAAATCGCCGTCCTGAATAATTTGATCCAACACGGTGCCAAGCTGTGCCGGATCCGATAATAAAATAGGATCGACTTTGCCTAAGTTACGAATAGAGCGGCAAAGCGCCTTACTGTCCGCACCGACGATCGGCGTTTCGCCGGCAGAATAAACATCCAGCATAATTAACGCATCCACTTTTGACAAAACCTGTACGAAGTCATCAAATAAATCCCGCGTACGGGAATAACGGTGCGGCTGGAAAATCATGACGACACGTTTGCCTTCCCATCCTTGTCGAGCCGCTTGAATTGTTACATCCACTTCCGTCGGATGATGTCCGTAATCATCTACCAATCGAACTTTCCCTTTAGGACGGATAAATTCACCAAGCTGATCAAAACGGCGCCCCGCCCCCTGGAACTCGGCAAGTGCGGTCAAAATCGAGGTGTTATCAATTCCCTCTTCTTTCGCAACAATCAATGCCGCCGTCGCATTCAATGCATTATGCTTGCCGGGCACGTTCAACAACACATCAATCCGTTCGCCATTTGGACAAATTACACGATAATGCCCTTGAAAACCGGTCTGTTCATAATTTTCAATACGATAATCGGCCTGCTCGCTAAAGCCGTAAGTGATCACTTGACGACCGACGCGGGAAGCCAATTCCATCAGCACCGGATCATCGGCACACATTACCGCCAACCCATAAAACGGCAAATTGCGCAAAAACTTAACATAAGTCGTTTTCATTTTTTCAAAATCGCCTTCGTAAGTATCCATATGATCCGGCTCAATATTTGTTACCACCGACACCATCGGTTGAAGATGTAAAAATGACGCATCGCTTTCGTCGGCTTCCGCGATGAAATAACGGCTGGCGCCTAAATGCGCATTCTTCCCGGCGGATTTAACCAATCCACCATTAACAAACGTCGGATCCAATTTTGCCTGTGTATAAATCATCGCAATCATCGCCGTCGTTGTTGTTTTTCCATGCGTTCCGGCAATAGCAATACCATGTCGGAATCGCATTAATTCCGCCAACATTTGCGCGCGTTGAATCACCGGAATACGATTTTGTTTTGCCGCAACCAATTCCGGATTATCCTCATGAATCGCGCTGGATACGACAACAACGCTTGCCCCCGCCACATTTTCTGCGGCATGGCCGATAAAAATTTTCGCCCCTGCCTGAGCAAGATGTTGTGTCACGGCGCCATCGGCAATATCGGAACCGGTAATATAATAACCTTCATTCAGCAAAATTTCGGCGATACCGCTCATTCCTGCACCGCCGATACCAATAAAATGAATTTGCTTTACCCGCCGCATTTCAGGAATGATCTGACGAATTTTATCTTGAAAATATTTCATGAATTCTGTCCTTCACTTATTACTTTTATATAAATTATTTTGCATATTTTACAATCACCTCGGCTACCCGTTCGGCGGCAAGCGGCGAAGCCATTTTTTTAGCATTGAGTGCCATTTGACACAATTGTTCCCGTGTCATATTTCGAATAAGAGTAATCAATGCTTCCGGCGTTAGTTCGTCCTGTTCGATAATTTTAGCCGCGTCCGCATCGGCCAAATATTTCGCATTTAAATATTGCTGCCGATCTTTGTGCTTAAACGGAATAAACACCGCCGGTGCGCCCACCGCCGCCAATTCACATACAGTTAACGCACCGGAGCGACAAATCACTAAATCCGCCCACGCAAAAGCCGCCGCCATATCATCAATAAACGCCATAAGTTGAACCTGAGCGGCATTTTGACCATAAAGTGCGGTTATATTTTCAATTGCTCCGCGCCCGACTTGGTGACGCACTTCAATTTCATCTTTTAAATCGGCAAATACCGCCGGCATCGTGACATTTAAAATTCGCGCGCCTTGACTGCCGCCCACAACCAGAACCCGTAACTTTCCTTCCCTTGTGGAAAAGCGTTGCGCGGGATTCGGTTGCGCAAATAAGTCGCGACGAACGGGATTGCCTACCACTTCGGCTCGATTAAACGCCGTAGGAAAGGCCTGCAAAGTACAAGCGGCAATTTTTGCCAACCATTTATTCGTCAAGCCGGCCACCGCATTTTGTTCATGCAAAACAATCGGTATGCCGCAGAGCTTCGCGGCTATGCCGCCCGGCCCGGAAACATATCCGCCCATGCCTAACACCACATTAGGTTTAAAATCACGCATAATTTTATAGGCTTGAATAATCGCTCTTAAAATCATAAAAGGCGCCGCCAATAAATTTTTAATGCTTTTTCCGCGCAGGCCGGAAACCTGAATAAACCGAATCGGAATACCATACTTAGGCACCAATTGCGCTTCCATTCGATCTTTTGTGCCCAACCAGCAAATTTCCCACCCTTGCCGTTGTAACTCTTGTGACACGGCAATAGCGGGAAATACATGACCGCCGGTACCGCCGGCCATCACCAATAATCTTCTTTTATCCACTTAGCTTTCCTGATTTAATCATCGCGTAAACGCGCCTGCCCACCTCGTTGCAAGCGATTTTCATGATCAATACGCAACAGCACACCAATCGTCGCGGACATAATAATAATACTGGAGCCGCCATAGCTGACTAACGGAAAGGTTAACCCTTTTGTCGGTAACATACCGAGCGCCATGCCTAAATTGACGAATCCCTGAAAAAAAATCCAAAAACTGATACCAAAGGCAAAAAAACCGCGAAACCGTTGATTTAATAGCAACGATTCACGACCGATTTTAATCGCTCGAAAAACAAGCAATCCGAGCAAGGTGATCATCACCATAATGCCGATAAATCCGAATTCTTCGCCGATGATCGCCATAATAAAATCCGTATGCGCTTCCGGCAAATATTCCAATTTCTGAATAGAATTGCCAAGCCCTTCGCCGTTGATTTGACCACGGCCGAAAGCCATTAAAGATTGCGTCAGCTGAAAACCCGCGCCATAAGGATCTTTAAAAGGCTCCAAAAAGCCGGTAAACCGCTTAAGTCGATAGGCTTCAAATAATACCAGCCATACAAAAAGTAATCCGCCGGTCACTATCAAGCCAATAAATTGCCAAAAATGCGCACCGACAATAAACAACATGCCGAACATAATCACAAACAGGACGACGGTACTGCCCATATCGGGTTGCGCCAACAGAAAAACCCCCATCAACCCCATAACAATAAAGGGCTTAAATGCACTTAATTTATGTCCGCGTACTTCATTATAACGACGGGTAAAATAACTGGCTAAAAAGCAGGTCAACGCAAATTTAGCAAATTCTGCCGGCTGAAAATTCAAAACCCCCAAAGAAATCCAACGCTTTGCGCCGTTTACTGTACTACCGATCACCAAAACCGCAATCAATAATGCAATCGCCAGCCAAAACAATTTAACGTGCCAGCGTTCCCATTGAACCGTAGAAATATGTAAACTGACATAACAGGTCGCCATCGACAGCAAGACATAAACAAAATCGCGTTTCGCAAAATAAAACGGATCATTATAGAGTCTCGAACTGATCGGAATAGACGCCGACGCCACGGCAATCAGCCCGATCAATAGCAAAACCACAAACAACCAAAACAACGCGCGATCGTACAATAATCCCTGCGGGGTAATTCTGACCCATGCCTTATATTGCCGTTTAATTTCGGTAAAAAACATCATTGCTTATCTACTCATCCTGCGCTTGCCAGTGCGGAAAAAACGTCGCCGCGCTGCTCAAAGCTATCGAATTGATCCAAACTGGCGCAAGCCGGCGATAACAAAACCATATCGCCTGCTTTTAATGTTGGCCGTAAAAATTCAATCGCCTGAGCCATCGTCACAAATAGATAACGCCGTTTAGCCAAGGCGGCCAATGATTTACCGTCTTGCCCAAAGCAATAACAAATGACGTGCGGTTGATTAATGAGTGGTCTCAACGGTGAAAAATCGGCGCCTTTGCCATCGCCGCCAAGCAACAAATGCAACGTCCCCGCCACGTCCAAATCGGTCAACGCGGCCACCGTACTACCGACATTCGTTGCCTTAGAATCATTGATCCAGCGGACGCCATGAGCGAAATGAGCCAATTGAAAACGATGCGACAATCCTTTAAATGTACGAAGTGCGGTCCGAATTCCCGCTAAATTGATCCCTGCCGCCTGAGCCAACGCCGTAGCGGCCAAAATATTCATTGCATTGTGCCGTCCGCTTAATGCCGCTTCATCGCAAGGCAAAATCACCTCATCGCGCGCCATAAAACATAATTTGCCCGCAACGGTTTTTAGCGAGTAATCCGCATTCTGCGCCCCAAAACACCATTGATGCCCGCTTTCGACTTGTGTCGGATAAGTCAACAAATCGTCATGATTAACGAGAATAACGGCTGCTTGATGATAAATTTTTAACTTAGCTTGGCGATAAGCCTCCAAATCCGCATAACGATTCATGTGATCTTCGCTGATATTCAACACGGTTGCGGCTGCCGCCCGTAGGCTATACGTGGTTTCCAATTGAAAACTGGATAGTTCCAAAACATAGAGATCAATATCCTGCTCCAACAATGAAAGCGCCGGAACTCCGATATTACCGCCCATAGCCGCTTTCACGCCCGCCGCTTTGGCCATTTCATAAACAAGTGTCGTTACCGTGCTTTTACCGTTAGAGCCGGTAATCGCAATAATCGGCTTTATCGCCTCGCGACAGAAAAGTTCAATGTCGCCCACCACTTCGATACCGGCGGCAAGTGCGGTCTGAATTTCAGGCGTTTTTAACGCCACGCCCGGACTGGCGACAATCATGTCGCTTTCCAATAGCCATTGTTGATTTAACCCGCCCATATGCAAAGGAACATCAGACGGGAGACTATCGGCACCTGCAGGATGAAGGCGGGTATCCATCACGCGAACCCGTGCTTTTTTATTACGTAAAAAATGCACACAGGAAAGCCCTGTTTTTCCTAAACCGATAACGGCAATCTTTTTATTTTGATATGTATTCATTTTTATAATCAGACAAAAGAAACAGATAAAAATAAACTCGCTCTTTTCACAAAGAGCGAGATTGATTATCGAAGTTTTAAAGTGACAAGCCCCATCAACACTAACATCAATGAAATAATCCAAAATCGAATAATCACACGCGGCTCAGGCCAGCCTTCCAATTCAAAGTGATGGTGAATCGGCGCCATCCTGAAAATACGTTGCTTTCTCAATTTATAGGAACCCACCTGTAAAATTACCGATAACGCTTCCACAACAAACACGCCGCCCATAATCACCAATAAAAACTCCTGACGCACTAAGATCGCCACCACGCCTAGCGCACCGCCTAATGCGAGCGAACCGACATCGCCCATGAAAACCTGCGCAGGGTAAGTGTTAAACCACAAAAAACCAAGCCCGGCACCAACGATCGTGGTACAGAACACCACCACTTCGGAACTATATTTTATATAAGGAATATGCAAGTATTCGGCAAAATTCACGTTTCCCGTCGCCCATGCGATTAATGCAAAAGCCCCCGCCACCAACGCCGTCGGCATAATCGCCAGCCCGTCCAGCCCGTCTGTCAAATTCACGGCATTTCCCGTACCGACAATCACAAAATAAGACAGTACGATATAAAATACCCCGAGCTGCGGCATAACATCTTTAAAAAACGGCACAACCAAACGGGTCGCATCCGTCTCTTTTCCCAGCACATACAACCAAATAATCGCCGCCAGCGCCACCACCGACATCCAAAAATATTTCCAGCGCGCAATCAACCCATCGGTATTTTTACGGGTAATTTTACGATAATCATCTACAAAACCGATTGCGCCGTAGCCGAATAAAACGAATAAACAAACCCAAATATAAGGATTGGATAAATTCGCCCAAAGTAACGTACTTACGCCGATAGAAAACAAAATCATCACACCGCCCATCGTCGGCGTACCGCGTTTGCTGAAATGGCTTTCCGGCCCGTCATGACGCACTTCCTGACCGAATTTTAACAACTGTAAACGCTTAATCACTTTCGGACCAATCCAAAGCGAAAGGCAAAGTGCGGTCAATAAAGCTAAAATTGCACGCACGGTAATATAGGAAATCGCATTAAACGCGGTTTCATAACGAACTAAAAATTCAGCAAGCCAAACTAACATGTAAAACGATCCCTTACTCCTTCGATCACCTCTTCCATTCGCATACTCCGTGATCCTTTTCCCAAAACGACAACTTTTTGTTTTTCTTCTTGTTTTTTCTTAATCATTGCCGATAAATAATCGATCATCGCGGCTTTATCCTCAAAATGCTTACCGCAAACGGCCGCAGAAATGACCGCACTTTCCGTTCCGAAGGAAAGCACGAAATCAAGCTTTGCCTGCTTTGCATAATCGGCAATCTCTTGATGATAAATCTGCGTATCGGCGCCTAACTCGCGCATATCGCCGACCACTAAAATACGGAAAATCGCCCCGTTTTGATCCGCGCCATTTTTCGCAGGATAGTTTTTCAGTACGTCAATGGCTGATTTTAACGAACCGACATTGGCATTATAAGTATCATCCAATAAGAGCAAGCCGTCATTCACTTGAATCGGATATAACCGCCCCTTTACTTTAATCCGCTCGGCCAACCCGGCTCGAACGTCTTCTAACGACGCCCCGACATTTATCGCCAACGCTGCAGCGGCAAGGGCATTTTTCACATTATGGTCGCCGAGATAAGGCATGCTAATCTCGATTTCCCCTATCGGCGAAATTAAACGAAAATCGACCGCACTTTCCGAATAAACCATTTGCTCGGCACGATAATTGCCGCCGTTAAACGACTGCAGCGTACGCCCGCCGATTTCCGACTGCCAAAGAGGCAAATAAGGGCTTTCCGCATTAACAATCGCCACCCCGTTCGGCGCCAAGCCGCGAAAAATTTCGCCTTTCGCCTTAGCCACGCCTTCAACGGAACCGAAACCTTCCAAATGCGCCGGCGCCACATTATTAATCAACGCCACATCAGGACGAACCAATTTCGTCGTATAATCAATTTCGCCCGGATGATTTGCGCCCAATTCAATCACCGCAAATTGATGCCGTTCGGTTAGCCGTAAAAGCGTCAACGGCACGCCGATATCGTTATTAAAATTTCCCTGCGTAAACAAAACTGCCGCCGGATTTTTTGCGGTATGTTGCAAAATGGCGGCCGTCATTTCTTTCACGGTGGTTTTTCCGGAAGAACCGGTTATTGCCACCGTGCGCGGGTTAATTTTATCACGTAGCCATTTTCCCAACCTTCCCAACGCCAATCGCGTATCATCAACGATCAACTGCGGCACATTTAGCGCCGGAGCCGGTTGTTGCACAACAAGTGCCGCTGCGCCTTGCTTAACCGCCTCGGACAAATAGTGGTGCGCATCAAATTTTTCACCTTTTAACGCAAAAAATAGACTCTTTTCAACGTATTTTCGGGTATCCGTATTGACGGAATCAATCTGAATATCACCGGCACCAACTAACTTCGCCGATAAAATATCAGCTAATTGAGAAGTAGAAAATGCGATCATAATTTAACCTACAAATAACTTTTTACTGTTTCCTGATCGGAAAAGAAATCCACGTTTGCAAAAGTAATTTGTTCGGTTTCATGGCCTTTGCCGGCGATTAAAATCGTGTCATTCGGACGGGCATTTTCAATAGCGAATTGAATCGCCGTTTCACGGTCAGGAATCAAGCCGACTTTTTCCATATCCACAAATCCGGCCACAATATCGGCTTCAATTTGATCCGGATCTTCCTGACGCGGATTATCCATTGTCACAATAACTGAATCGGCAAATTTCTCGGCGACCTGCGCCATCAAAGGACGTTTTCCTTTATCGCGCTCACCGCCGCAACCAAACACGCACCAAAGATCGCCTTTGCAATGTTCGCGTGCCGCATTCAAAGCTTTTTCCAACGCGTCCGGTGTGTGTGCATAATCAACAATCACGGTAGGACGACCCGGTTTCATAATCATTTCCATTCGACCACATACTCCTTGTAAATTCGGCGCCGTCCGAACCAAATCGTGCAGAGAATAGCCTAATTCAAGTAAGGTCGCCGCCGCCAATAACAAATTACTGACATTAAACGCACCGATTAACTTACTGTGAAAAAGTCCGTTTCCCCAACTCGATTCAAACTCGATCGTCGCGCCATGGGATGAAAAACTAATTTTTGTTGCTTTAAGCCATTTGGCTCCGATTGATTGATACTCCGCCTGCGTGCTCACCGCAACGGCCGTCGGAATATCGACTAAAAGCGCCTCACCCATTTTATCATCCGCATTAATGATACGATGAGAAACTTTTAATTCTGTAAATAACCGTTTTTTCGCCGCGCCGTATTCTGCCATGGTTTTATGATAATCCAAATGATCGCGACTTAAATTAGAAAAAACGGCGGCGGCAAATTCAAGCCCGTCCGCACGATGTTGCACCAACCCGTGCGAAGACACTTCAATTGCCGCAAAATTTGCGCCCTGCGCAACGAATTTTGCCAGTGTTGACTGAATTTCAATGGCAGAACCGGTTGTATTACGCGCTTTAGTAAGCCCGCAGGCTCCCCCTTTTTCAGCGATAAGCCCATTACCGATCGTGCCCATAACGGCGGCCTGCTTGCCCAGCAATTGCGCCCACTGCGCCAATAATTGCGAAACCGTCGTTTTACCGTTAGTTCCCGTCACCCCGACTAACGTCAAGCGGCGGGAAGGAAAATCATAAAATCGGCCGGCCAATTCGGAAAGCTGCGCGGATAACCGATAAAATCCGATAAGCGGCACATCGCCCCGCCATTGAAGTGACAAATGCGCCGGCGCCGAATCAGTCTCGAAAATGACCGCACTTGCCCCCGCCTCAATCGCCTTATCAATATAAGCCGTGCCGTCCACCTGATGCCCTTTCACCGCCACAAACACATCTTTCGGCCGAATTTCGCGGCTATCCAAAACCAACTCGTTCACTTCCAACGAGGAAGGAAGGGAAGGCAAATCGAAAAGTGCGGTCAATTTTTTCATGGTTTTCTCTCTTTCATATTTTCATCGGCATTCGACGCGGCTTGGCTTGTCGCCCGGCATTAATTTAAACGCACCGTGCGTCTCACCGTTTTATCCGTCGGCTCCGCATCGGGCGTAATACCGTTTGCGCGTAGTGTGTAGCCCATTATACTTGAAAATACCGGTGCAGATATAGCCCCGCCATAATAAGCGCCCGCTTTCGGATCATTAATCAACACCACAAGGGCATAACGCGGATCACTAATCGGCGCAATCCCTGCCGTAAACGCCACATATTTATTCACATATTGACCATGTTCAATTTTACGCGCCGTACCGGTTTTCACCCCGACGCGATAACCGTCGACCATCGCGCGTTTATTATGAATCGCCACTTTTTCTAACATATTCACGATTTCACGCGTAGTTTTTTCCGAAAAGACCCGCTGCCCGATCACCGGCGGATCCACTTTGGTAATAGATAACGGACGATAAACGCCCATACTGCCTAATGTCGCATACGCGCGCGCAATCTGCAACGGCGTCGCCGTAATATTGTAACCGTAAGATACCGCCGCCCGATCAATGTCCGCCCAATGCTTACGTCCTGCATTCAGCAAACCGGCCTGTTCGCCTACCAAGCCCAAATCCGTCGGTTTGCCCAAGCCTGCCGCCTGATAGGTTTCCATCAATGCAGAAGGCGGCATACGTAAAGCCAAACGGCTGACTCCACGGTTACTCGAATTAATCAAAATATCGTCCAACGACTGCTGCGCCCGCGGCGCCACATCATTAATCTCTTTTCCGCTGACTTTAAACGGTTCCGTATTAATAATCTCACTGCGGTAAGTTGCACCGCGCTGAAGTGCGGTCAAAACCACAAAAGGTTTTACCGTCGAGCCCGGCTCAAAGACATCGGTAATCGCCCGATTTCGCATCAGTTCCGCCTTCACGCCGACACGATTGTTCGGATTATACGAAGGCGCATTGGCCATCGCCAACACTTCACCTGTACGCACATCAACCAACACCGCCGTGCCCGATTCCGCCTTATTCTCAGCCACCGCTTTTTTAATTTCATGATAAACCATCGACTGCAATTTCTCATCAATACTTAACGTCACATCCTGCGCGTCATATTTCCGCTCATTGGCGATATTTTCAACCACATTACCGCGCTTGTCTTTACGCACCAAACGCGAGCCGTCTTTGCCCACCAACAACGCATTAAAACTTTTCTCAATGCCCTCAATGCCGTTACCGTCAATATCCGTATAACCGATAAGATGTGCCATTTTCTCCACCTGCGGATAAAAACGACGGGCTTCATTTTCAAAGAAAATTCCCTTTATTTTCAAATCCTTAACATAATTCGCTTTATTTTCTTCTACCTGCCGCGCTAAATACAAAAAACCGGATTGACGATGTTTTTCAATTTTTCTGACCAAGTCGTTAACGCTCATACCCAACACCTCAGCCAACGCACTAACGCGCGCTTTATCCGCCAACGCATTTTCTTTTAACATGGTTTTCGGATCGGCCACAACCGCGCTCATCGGCACACTGACCGAAAGCAATTGCCCGTTTCGATCCAACACTGAACCGCGCACCGACAAAATTTTATCCTTACGCAAAGAACGCTTATCCGCTTCCCCCGCCAGCGTATCCGCATCAATGGATTGCACATAAGCGGCTCGCGCCACAAGCGCCCCAAAACCGACAAAAAGAAGGGTAATGGCCACAAAATAACGCCACTTTAAAAAACTTTCCTCAAACACCAATTTCGGCTGATTTTGTTTAACCGAAACCGTTTCATTAGCTTTTTTGACCGCTCTTTTCGGTTTTGACAATTTTTTAGAAGAATTAAACCTGACCATTTTTCATTATTCCAAAATAATCACTTCCTGCTCCGGCGTCGGCGCCTGCATTTTCAAACTTCCGACGGCAATCGTCTCAATGTGGGCGTTATCACTTTCCGCCACTTCTTGCAATTGCAAATTACGATATTCGTTATCCAACGCCTGACGCTGTAAAACCAACTGATCGTTTTCCGAAATCAACGCGCGCGTCTGATGGGTCATCCAAATTGTCGCCATCGCCGAAGTCAAAATCAGCGCCAACAACACCGCCACCAATTTATTGGCAGAACACAAATCTTCCACCAAAATATGCTGCAAAGGATAACGTTCGCTATTATCTAACATCAAATTTTCTCCGCCACCCGCAACACCGCACTACGCGCCCGCGGATTTTGCGCAATTTCGACCGCACTTGGTAAAATCGCCTTACCGACCAGTTTTAACGTCCGATTCCGCTCGAGTTGATCTTCACGCAGCGGCAACCCTTTCGGCACCGCTTCGCCTTGACTTTGTTTACGCATAAAATGTTTCACCGCGCGATCTTCCAGCGAATGAAAACTAATCACCGCAAGCCGCCCCTGCGGCGCCAACAAACGCAACGCCGCTTGCAATACATTATCTAGCTCGTCCAATTCTGCATTAATAAAAATCCGAATCGCCTGAAAACTACGCGTCGCCGGATGTTTATGCTTATCCTTAAACGGCACAGCCTGCGCAATGAGTGCCGCGAGTTGCGACGTCCGCGTCAAGGGTTCCGTCCCGTTTTTGACTGCACTTTGCTGATAAGCGACAATCGCCGCCGCAATACGCTTGGCAAAACGCTCTTCGCCGAAGGTTTTTAACACCCAAGCCAAATCCTCCACCGACACCTGTTGCAGCCATTGCGCCGCCGACAGCCCCTGCGTCGTATCCATTCGCATATCAAGCGGCCCGTCCAACATAAAACTAAAACCGCGTTCCGCTTCGTCCAACTGCGGCGACGACACGCCCAAATCCAATAAAATCCCATCGATTTTACCGATTAAACCCAATTTTTCGCCGATTTCCGCCAAATGAGAAAATCGATCATGCACAATCTGAAAACGCGTATCCTGAATTTTTTTCGCCGCCGCAATCGCCCGCGGATCGCGATCCACCGCAATCAAACGCCCGTTTGCCGCAAGCCGAGAGAGAATCAAACGCGAATGCCCGCCGCGCCCGAACGTCGCGTCGATATAAATCCCGTTTTCTTTTAACGTCAGCCCCTCGACCGCCTCATAAAGCAACACGGTTTTATGTTCCGGCGCCGAAAAAATCATCTCACTCATCGCACATCAATTATCTCAAAAAATCACAACGTTAACGAACTTAGTGCCTCGGATTGCGCAAATTCACAGCTTGCGCCCACCGCCATATCGTCTTCAATTTGCGCGGCCCATTCCGCCTCGCTCCAAATCTCAAATTTATTTAACTGCCCGACCAGCATCAATTCCTTTTCCAACTTCGCATGCCGACGCAACGGCGCACTTAACAAAATTCGCCCTTGCGCGTCCATCTCACATTCCGTCGCATAACCCAACATCACGCGTTGTAACCGCCGCTGATTCGGCTCAAAATTCGACAATGCCGACAATTTTTGCTCAACGGCTTCCCATTCATCCAACGGATAAAGCAACAAACAAGGCTGCCGAATATCCACCGTACAAACCATCCGCCCCTGATTTTTCGCCAAAATCTCCGCGCGATAACGAGTCGGAACCGCAATACGCCCCTTCCCGTCCAAATTCACCGCCGAAGCCCCACGAAACATCATTTCTCCTCTTAAGAACAAAAATTTTGGAAAAATTTCCACAAATTTCTACTTTTCTCCACTTTTGCTCAGTTTATACATTGTTCAAAACGGTTGCAAGCAAATCGGAAAAGAAATAACGGAACAATAAGGAACAAAGTGCGGTCGAATTTTAAAAAGTTTGCCTCCCCCTCGAAACCAAACGGATTTGGCGATAATTTTTAACGCAATGTATGATTCAAGGTAAGAGACGGGGCGAGTAAATGAATTAGAGCGGAGGATATATGATTTTCGATTTTATCTATCAATCCTCGAAAACACATCGACTGATTATTATTGTTGCCTTCAAATATTTTTATGAACAAGACTTTAATTATGACAAAACAAAAGATGAAACCTTTGCCATTAATAAAATCTGTAATGAATATTATGATCAAATGTTAGAAAGTTAATTCCCTCTCCTTCCCCCCCTTTACAAACCCAACCTTGCAAATTCGGTGGGAATGATGAATAATTGTCCGCTAAATGATGAGAAAAATCTTGACAGCAAGAGGAGCGCAACTATGATGATCGACGCACGCACGCAC
>CAURMH010000020.1:0-25889 GCA_963525745.1 uncultured Pasteurellaceae bacterium
CCGTCAATTTTCCCCAAGTGCCGACTTTGGTATTGTGCTTTTCTTGGAACATTTGTGGCAATTTATCTTTTGTCCAAACCGGCATTTGTTTATAGCAAATTAATTCGTTTTTCATAATATTCTCTAAATGTAAAATAGTTGAGTTTTATAGTAAGTTATATGCTATAAATTTTCAACTAGAAAATAAAAAGGGCAACCCATGTTGCCCTCATCATAGTTATAGCGAGATATTGTTTGGTTCTAAAGAATTAAATGAGCAAGCTCCTAACGGGCATTTTATGTATCCATATATTGTTTTCTTTGGTGAAAACGTGCCGATGTTAGATAAGGCGCTGGCTGAGTTGTTAGGCTCACCCACTTAAAGTGCGGTCAATTCTTCTTTAGTTTAGTGCGCCGGAATTCCAGGTCTGCGCCATTTCCGGTTTTTTGACTTGTAACAAAAAGCGCTGATTTGGTGCGGCTTCGGGTTGAATTACCTTTCCCGGAGGGGTTGAGAAAGAAACGCCCCCTTTTAGTAGTTGTTGCACCGAACCCGTATTAAATTCGGCTCCGCGCCAACCGAGGTTGAAATTATAGCCGGACGCCACCCAGAATTCAGAATTTTGACGCACTAAGTGTCGGTATTTAGGGGCGATTAGAATATGCACTAATACGCGGTCACCTAATGAATTTAAGGCGAGTTTATGAATGGTGCCGACTTCGATGCCTCGATAAAGAATCGGTGATCCTTCAGTCAGATTTATGGCATCGGCAGCTTCCAGAGTAAACGGTGTGCCTTGCGAATATTTATTACGTGTCGTCGATTGTATTAGAGAAAATTGATACCGACTTTTTCCCGAGCCCGTTTCGATGTCGATGTAAGGCTGTAATAGACTTTCTAGATTTTGAATTCCGCCAGCTGAAATTTCAGGAGAAATAATTTTAAATTTTGAGCCTTCTTTGGCGATTTTGTTGATGTAAGTCGGGTTAATTAGCGCTTTTGCAATCACTTTATTGGTTTTATGATCAAGCGTAATAGAATCAATTTCACCGACGGTTAACCCTAAATAACGTAAGCTCATCCCCTTGCTTAATAGGTTGGCGTCATCGGCCGTTAATGTGAGTAATTGGCCTGCGGATTTAGCACGTAATTCATTGGCATAAAGCGTTTTGTCGCTGCGGGAGCCTCCGTTATCAAAACTGATTGCACCTTTTAAGGAACGCATGATGGGACTTGCCTGAATACTAATACCTTTTGGCGTAATGTCGATTTGTGCGGCACTTTCTACCCAAAACCGGCTTTTAGGTGTTAATAAGTGCTCAAATTTTGGGTAAATATAAACCTCAATGTCAAAATGATTCGTTTTAGGTTGAATGCTTAATATTTTTCCTACTTCATATTGTCGGTAGAGTACGAGGGAGCCTTTATCAATTGATGGTAGGTAAGGCGTAGTCAAAACAATGTTGGGTTTTGGCGTATTGGTTGTGATACCGGCGTCCGCATCGTTAATATTTTTATATAACGGATAGCTTGAGAGGGCCTCACCGGATTTCTTTCCGGCAATCATTTGAACGCCGCCTTCCAGCCATTTGGCCGGGCTGGCTGTTTCAAAACGTAATCCGTCGGCGCTGAGGCGTATATCGAAGTTAGAGGCGGCGATAAATTGCGTGTCTTGGTGCAGTAAATGACGATATCGCTCGGTGATGGCTGCGGTAAACTCAACACCGTTAATATCTATTTTTTGCGCAACAATTTCACCGATGGTGATATTGTTATAATAAATGGGTTGTCCTTCCGCCACGCCGTAACTTTCCGGCGCGGTCAGCGTGAAAATCAATGTATTAGGCGCTTTTAACAATAATTCACTTTCTTTGATTACATCAAACCGATGCTGCACGTCGCCGTCACCGGGTAAAATTTCAAAATAGTCGCCGCGAAACAGTTTTTTCGGATCGGATAAATCACTTAAGTTTGCTTTAGGGCTGCGTAAAACGATGCGGCTGTTGGTTTTAAGCAAGCTTCCCATGGTCGGGTCGATCAAGAGTGTGCCATGTAAAATTTCTTCGTTATTTTCGACCGCACTTAATGTTGCCAGCACGCCAACGGGAGAATTATCGACATAAACGGCCGTTTGTCCGGCCACCAGCCCGGCTGTATTTGGGATGTTGATTTCCACTTCAATGCCGCGTTTGGCGGCTTGAAGGTTAGCGTATAAGAGATATGTAGAATTCGAAACGGCTTGTTCGCTTTGAGACGGAGAATCGAAAGAGACGGCGCCTTGTACCACGGCGTTTAAGCTTTCGATGTTTAAATTAAGCCCGGTCGGGCTGATATTGGCATTAATACCGCTAATATTCCAAAAGCGCGAATCTTTTTTGACAAACCGAGCATAAGGTTTTTCAATAACAATATCAATTTCTACCTTATCATCCTGATTAAAACGGTAGTCATAAATTTTACCAACAGGCATTTTCTTAAAATACACGGAGGCACCGATCGAGATCGAGCCTAAGTCATCGGAAATTAAATGAACTAATAAATCGCCGCTTTCCACTTGAGCGATCGGCCCTTGTTCTTCGGCGATAAATTCATCTTCCGTTTCGCCGTCGCCTGGTTGTAACGTAATATAATTACCTGAAACCAGCGAATCCAAACCGGAAATACCGGCGAGAGAAACGCTTGGTTTAACCAGCCAGAATTTTGTATTTTTACGTAAAACGGATTCCGCTTCAGGGTAAATATTCGCCATGACTTCGACTTTTTTCATGTTGTCGGTAAAGTTGACTTTTTTCACTTCGCCGATTTGCAGTCCTTGATAGCGAACTTGGGTTTTACCGGCGACTAATCCTTCTCCGCTATTAAAGGTAATGCGGATGCTTTTCCCCTGTTCCTGTACAATTTGGAAAAACAGAAGCGCGCCGATACACAGCGCAATAAACGGTAAAAGCCAAAACGGCGAAATCCCACGATTTCTGCGTAAAATAGCGGAAACTTGACGATATTGCTTGTCTATTGAATCAGGATGTTTATTGTTTTCTGTCATAAATATTCCAAAGTAAACGGCTATCGAATTGTGATGTCGCCATCATCGTAAGAAAAACGGTGGCACCGAAATAAAAAGCGGCGGGGCCGACAGTAAAATTAATCAGTTGTCCGCGCGTCACGAGAGACATCATTAACGCCAGTACAAATAAATCAAGCATCGACCAACGACCGACAAAATGAACGATGTGAAGCAGACGCATTTGCCACTTGATTGAGTGAGTCCAATTAAAATGAACTGCGCAGAGCAAATAAAGCATAATAATAATCTTACTTATCGGCACAAAAACGCTCGCAAAGAATACCACAAAAGCCACAAAATAACTGCCGGATTCAATAAAAGCGATCACGCCGGACATCAGCGTATCTTCGCTTAATCCACCGGCCAAATAAATACCGGAGATAGGCAATAGTTGGGCGGGAAACAGAATAATAATGCCGGCGATTAACATCGCCCAGGTTCGTTGTAAAATCGTCGAGGGTGATTTTTCTAAACGGGACAAACAACGCGGGCAAATGCGACGGTGCATTTTATCTTTACGGGCGCGTTCCGGCGCAAATGTGTAATGGCAGGATGGGCAAAATTCGGGGACATGCTTAAATAGTGTTTCGGCTTTATAATGGGGATAAAAATCCTGCCAAACTTCGTCTAAATTTAGCTTAATAAATAATAATGTGGTTAAAAGTGCGGTAAAAATGAAAGCAATTAGATAAATATTGATTTCAAGTTCCGCATATTCGCGCACTTTGAACATCGTAACGCCAAGGGCGACCAAATAAACGTCGAACATAACCCAAGGTTTTATGTATCCTAAAAAAAGCAATACATTGCGTGGCTTAATGCGTAGCAACTGGGCAAAACGAAGCATAATGACCAAAATGGCAAATGCGGTAGGCATCAATATTGCACAAATAAAAACCAAAAAACCAGTATAGGGATAGCCGGCGACGGACATTTTCCAAATTCCTTCCCAAACGGACGCGTCAATTTTAACCCCGAGTAGATGAACGCTTAATAGCGGGTAAGTCAGCGCAAAGGGCATTAAAATCAGAATCGAAAAGGCGATAAGCGAGCAACGATGTAATGACCAGCGACTGCCTGAAATTAATGTATTATGGCAACGCGGACATTCGGCACGCTCAAATTTAGACAATTTAGCAACCGAAACAATAGCGTCACAATCGCCGCAGCGGGCGATTTTGTGAACAGATAAATTTTCGGAATTTGATTGCGCCATAAGCTCCCCTATTTACAGGGGGCTATTTTAGCGCGTTTTAGTCGATATTGTGAAGTTTTCAAATCTCCCTAAATTTTGGCCGCACTTTATGCCTTTTTATCAAGGTTTACGAATTATTCGGCGAATGCATTGTCAATATTACGTAAAGTGCGATAGAATGCGTAGGTTTTTATATTCGTTACTCTAGGAATTATTCATGACAGAGATTCAAGTTGATGCTCAAATTGCGACGTCTGAGGAAGCCGTGGTCGAGCCGCATAAATTAACCAATACAAAGGAAATTATTGCGTATCTTGCGGAAAAATTTCCGCTTTGTTTTGTTTTGGAAGGTGAAGCCAAACCGTTAAAAATCGGGTTGTTTCATGATTTGGTCGAGGCGTTAAAAGATGACGAAACCGTGAGTAAAACCCAATTACGTCATGCCTTGCGTCAATATACGTTAAATTGGCGCTATTTACACGGCTGTCGCGAAGGTGCCGTACGGGTTGATTTATATGGCAACCCTGCCGGCATACTTGAAGCCGAGCATGTTGCTCATGCCGCACAGCAATTGGCTGAAGCAAAAGCGAAATTTTCGGAAAAACGTAAGGCCGAATTGGCGGCTAAAAAAACACAGCAAAAGCGTAAACCGTCCGATAAAATGAATTCTGCTCAGCATGGAAAAAAACAAAAATTTAAGGCTAAACCGGCTAAGATCGAGGAAGTGCTTAGTGTGGTCAATTTTGCCGCACTTTATAAAGGCAGTGCGGTAAAAGTCAAGGTGGGTGAACAGGCGAAAAAAGCAACGGTGTTGGATGTGTTAAAGGATTCTGCACGCGTTCAGCTTGAAAACGGCTTAATTATAAATGTGACGCCTGATCGTTTGTTTGCATAATCTATTATTAATTCACATGGTATGCATTTTAAATTAATTTGCTCTTTTCGGGATAATTTCAATGAAATTAACTAAAACTAAAGGCATTTTTGCTACGTTGATTTTAGGCGTATGGTTTGGAAACGGAAGCACTTTTGCCGTTGCGCCTAAGATAAAATTGAGCGATATCGTTATTCCGTTGCCAACCGAGGAAAATGAACTGGCAACCAAGCGGGCAACAACGCGCTTAACCCAATCTCATTATCGTAAATTTCAATTGGATGATACTTTTTCCGAAAAAGTTTTTGACCGTTATATTAAGAGCTTAGACTATAGCCGTAATACTTTCTTGCAATCCGATGTTGACGAGTTGCGCGCTAAATACGGTGATAAGCTAGATGATCAATTAAACCGGGGCGATCTTTCGATTGCCTTTGCAATGTATGATTTAATGATGCATCGACGCTATGAACGGTATGTTTATGCGTTGTCTTTACTGGATAAGGAGCCTGATTTGGATGGGCAGGATCAAGTTGAAATTGATCGGGTCAAATCCCCTTTTCCTAAAACGGAAGCAGAAGCTAATCAGCTTTGGTTGCAACGCGTTAAAAACGATATTATTAGCTTAAAATTAAAAGATAAAAAATGGCCGGAGATTAAAGCCACATTAACAAAACGTTATAACTTGGCAATTCGCCGTTTAACACAAACAAAAGCGGACGATATTGTTCAGGTTTATCTGAATGCGTTGGCTCGTGAGATTGATCCGCATACTAGCTACTTGGCGCCTCGTACGGCGAAAAGTTTTAACGAGAGCATGAATTTGTCATTAGAAGGTATTGGCGCAACATTGCAGGCTGAAGACGATGAAACCATTATAAAATCCCTTGTTCCCGGCGCGCCGGCCGAGCGCAGTAAAAAATTACATGCGGGTGATAAAATTATTGGTGTTGGTCAGGCAAGCGGGGAAATTGAAGATGTCATTGGTTGGCGGTTAGAGGATATCGTCGATAAGATTAAAGGAAAAAAAGGCACTAAAGTTCGTCTTGAAATCGAACCGGCTAAAGGTGGTAAATCAAGAATTGTGACGATTGTGCGCGATAAAGTGCGAATTGAAGATCAGGCGGCAAAATTAACACTGAGCAAAGTAAATGGCGTAAGTATTGCAACAATAAAAATTCCAAGTTTTTATATCGGACTGACTGATGACGTTAAAAAGTTATTAAAAGAGGTCGAAACGAAAAAAGCGGCTGCCCTTATTGTTGATTTGCGGGATAATGGCGGCGGTGCATTGACGGAAGCCGTCGCGCTAAGCGGTTTGTTTATTACTGACGGGCCGGTTGTGCAGGTTCGAGATGCTTATCAACGTATTCGTGTACATGAAGATGATGATCGAACACAGCAATATAAGGGGCTTTTATTAATCATGGTTAACCGGTTTAGTGCTTCCGCTTCCGAAATTTTCGCCGCGGCTATGCAGGATTATAATCGCGCTATCGTTATCGGACAAAATACCTTTGGTAAGGGAACCGTACAACAAAGTCGTTCTTTAAACTTTGTCTATGATTTAAATCAAACTCCATTGGGAATACTGCAGTATACGATACAAAAATTCTATCGTATCAACGGAGGTTCTACCCAGTTAAAAGGCGTGACGGCGGATATTAATTTTCCTGAAGTGATTGATGCGAAGGAAAACGGTGAAGAAAAGGAAGATAATGCTTTGCCATGGGATAAAATTCCTGCAGCGGTTTATTCGCAAGCGGGAAATGCACGTGAGAACGTAAGTATTTTAAATGAGAAGCATCTTGCCCGTACAGCGAAAGATCCGGAATTTATCGCACTAAAAGAAGATTTAAAAATTCGTGATGAACGTCGAGAGCGTAAGTTTTTATCGTTAAATTATAAAGCCCGTAAGGCGGAAAATGATAAAGATGACGCCCGTCGTTTAAAAGAAATTAACGATCGCTTTAAGCGTGAAGGTAAACCGCAGCTAAAAAATATTGATGATTTATCGAAAGATTATGAAGCGCCGGATTTTTTCTTGAAAGAAGTTGAGAAAATCGCGGTGGATTGGGTAGGACTGGAAAAAAATGATGAAGCGGACAAGGCTATTACACTTCCTTCCAAACAGGTTGAAATGAAAAAGTGATATTTTTGACCGCACTTAAGCGTCAGTTTGTGGTGCTCATCGAAGTGCGGTTGTTTTTTTGTGATTTTGAGGAACTATAATGAGAAAGATCGCTAAAGGACTCATTGCGCTGCTGATTTTTTCGGCGGGGATGTCCGGCTGTGCCTTCGCTGATTCCGACACGAATTCAACGGAAGAAGTATTGCCAGCGGATGATCATTTGTCCAATTTAACGGCGGAAGAACGCGCAAAATTAGAAGCCGATAGGCAGGTGGAGCAGGCGCGACTGGCTGCCGAGCGGCAAGCTATGCTCGAAGCTTCTTTGATGCATGAAATTGGTGAGCGGCCTTTACAGTTTAAAGCCCTTTTGGCGCAGCTTTATGGTGATAACCATTATGATGCTTTGTGGACTGATAAAGCCGCGGAAAAACGATTTTTGCGTGATTACGCCGCTTTAGTGGCTAGCGGCATTTCACCGCGTTCGGCGCTATCGTTGGAGGCGATTAGCTCGGCGGAAACGGAGGGCGGTCTGGTTTATGATGTCTTGCTCACGGATGCTTTTCTAGATTACCTTTATTACAGCACAAATGTTGCACAAAAAGCACAAGCTTGGCTATATGCTCGGCATGCTTATAAACCTAAACAGCCCGAAATCGAGATAGTTGAGCGTTGGCTTGACGCGGTTAAAAATAACGAAAATAATAATTTTATTTATAGTTTATCGACAAATAATTCGCTTTATTTGCAAACGCTTCAGGTATTACCTGAAATGATTTCCGAAACGGGATTGAGTGACATTGGAAAAAAATTAGCGCTAAATATACAACGATTACGCGTTATTCCGGATTTTTATAACGGTATTTTTGTCAATATCCCGAGTTATCAGTTAAACTATTACCGTGACGGTGAGTTGGCATTAGAATCTCGCGTTATTGTGGGTAAGGGAACCCGACGCACGCCGGTGATGTATAGCAAATTGAGCAATGTAGTGGTTAATCCCCCTTGGAATGCGCCGCCCCGTTTGGTTAATGAAGATATTGTGCCGAAATTAAGACAGGATCCCGGCTATGCGGCAGCGCATAATTATGCAATTTTAGATAGCAAAGGAAATCAAATTGACCCATATTCAATTGACTGGAATACTATTGGCAAACGTTTCCCTTATCGTATTCGACAAGCGGCCGGTGATAGTGCGTTAGGTCACTATAAGTTTAATATGCCGAGCAGCGACGCTATTTATTTGCACGACACGCCTAATCGTGGATTATTTAATAAAAAAGGACGGGCACTAAGTTCCGGTTGTGTTCGTGTTGAAAAATCCGATCAACTTGCTTCAATTTTGCTCGGTGAAGCTGGTTGGTCAAATGAAAAGAGACGAAATGTCGTATCAAGTAAGAGAACCACTTCCGTTCCGATTCAATCGGATAATCCGGTCTTTCTGTATTATGTTACGGCTTGGATAGATAACGGCGAGTTACACACATTGCCGGATATTTACGATTATGATGTTAATTCCGACACGGCGCATATCGACTGGCGTCTAATCAAAAAATATTTATAAAACGCGTAAAATGAATTTAAAACGACATTACATGGAAATTTAAAATGAACGAAATAGATCAACATCGACGAAAATGGTTATCCCTTGGCGGTATTGCCTTGGGAATGACACTCTTGCCAAATTCCGTGTTGGCCATGGTTTCTACACCGAAACCGAGAATATTGCGATTTCGAAATATTAACACGGGTGAAAAATTAAGCGCAGAATTTTCATTAAACAAAGGCTTTCAGTCAACAATGTTACGGAAAATTGATTTTTTTATGCGTGACAAACGTAACCAGCAGGTTCACCGAATGGATTCCAATCTATTTACAAAATTTTATCACCTTCAGGATAAGCTAGGGTTACGAAATGCAGAAATTCAGATTATTTGTGGATATCGTTCCCCGTCAACCAACGCCATGCGTAGTCGTCAAAGTAAAGGGGTTGCAAGTAATAGCTTTCATGTAAAAGGAAGAGCGATTGACTTTCGTATTGAAGGTGTCTCATTGGCCAAAGTGAAACAGTCCGTCGAGTCGTTGCGTAGCGGCGGAGTAGGTTATTACCCAACCAGCAATTTTATTCATGTAGATACAGGCCCGGTACGCACTTGGCGAGGCGTGTAGACAACCAAAAATAGCTTAGCTATGACCGCACTTTATTAAAGTGCGGTCATTTTTTCAGAAGTTTTAAGAGAAATGATATGAATGTTGAATTAATTCCCGTCACTACATTTCAGCAAAATTGTTCCTTAGTATGGGATGACGAAAAAAATGCCGTGATTATCGATCCGGGTGGCGAATCTTTGCTTCTTATAGAACGGATTGAAGCATTAGGATTGGTATTGAAAGCGATTTTATTGACACACGGTCATCTGGATCATGTCGGTGCGGCAGAGGAATTAAAGCATCACTTTGGCGTAAAAATCATTGGTCCGCAATCGGAGGATGCATTTTTATTTCAAAGTTTGTCGGAACAAGCCGCTCGGTTCGGCTTACCGCGAATTTCTCCTTTTTTACCGGATCAATGGTTGAACGATGAGGGCGAAAAATTAACCTTTGGTCAGCTAACCTTTGAGGTTTTACATTTGCCGGGTCATACGCCAGGCCATGTAGGATTTATTGCGGCGGACCAAAATATTGCATTTACGGGTGATGTGCTGTTTCAAAACAGTATCGGTCGGACGGATTTTCCTAAAGGCGATTTGGTTGTGCTGATGTCGTCTATTCGCCGTAAATTATTGCCGCTGGATAACGATATGATTATTGTTGCCGGCCATGGCCCATGTACCACAATCGG
This sequence comes from uncultured Pasteurellaceae bacterium, assembly GCA_963525745.1. Lineage (GTDB taxonomy): Bacteria > Pseudomonadota > Gammaproteobacteria > Enterobacterales > Pasteurellaceae > CAURMH01. The sequence continues at coordinate 10,084 of CAURMH010000020.1, forward strand.
TCAAGAAAAGAAAAATAATCCCTATTTAATCCGTTTAGCGTCTGAATCGGTCAAGGTTTAGCCGTCGTTAGTTTAATAAGTGCGGTCATTTTTACGATAGTTATTCATTGTATAAACTGTTATAAAACTGACTTTCAAATTGAATAAGTGATGCACGTTTCGTTTTATTTTCTAATTCGCCCGTCGAATAGCCGTTAATGAATTGAACAAAGGCAATTTTTTCACCCTTTGAATTTGTCATAAAGCCGGCTAAATTATAAACGCCTTTAAGAGCACCGGTTTTTGCAATAACATTTTTAATTAAAGGCGGCTTAATTAAGCTGCCTCTCCCGCTAATTGTGCCATCAATACCGGCGATAGGGAACGTTTCGAGCAAATGCAGCTTATCTTCATTCTCGGCAATATAAGTGAGTACATCCAACATCGTTTTCGGCGTGATGAGATTATGCCGAGAAAGTCCTGAACCATCAGCTAAAACACTTGAACCCAGATAAATGCCTTCTTTTTGTAATACGGATTTAAACGCCGATGAACCCAATTGAAAGGTGGCGGGGCGTTGATAATAGTGAAAGGCGATGACTCGAAACAAGGCATCGGCAATTTGATTATCGGATTTTTTCATCATTTTTTTCAATAAATCCGGTAGCGGTTTAGAAAGATGGCGAGCAATAACGTCGCCTTGTTGCGGTTTTGTCGGCAGTTGTACTTTGCCGGTGAATTGAATATTGTGTTGCTTAAGTTGGCGTTGGATAATGGCCGCTGCGTATGAATCGGGATCCTGAACGGCAAAACTTAAACCGAAAGGCTTGCTTTGACGGGCAAGACAGCCTTTAATTTGATAACGATTATTATCATGACTGATGACATCAAGTTGGCAATAAGGCGCTTCTTGCGGTTCTGCAACATAAACTTGTCCGAAAACCTGAATTGGAAATTGAGCGGGTACGTTGATTTTTACTGTTTCTCCAATCGTTTGATTTGCATCAAGCTCGACATAAAAACAGTTATTATCAATATTTGCTGCTGAAGGCGGAGCATTGAAACACATAGTCAAATCGTTCCAAATCCAGCCTAATCCGCGATCGTGACCGGTAAAAATAGATGTATCAAGAATCAAATTGCCGGCAATTTGATTAATTCCCTTCTTTTTCAATTCAGCCAGTAAAGTATAAAGTTGACCGCTCGTTAAGTCCGGATCCCCCGTAAAACGGACGATTAAGTCGCCTTGTAGTATGTGATTTTCAACTTTGCCGTTCGTTAGTAGTGTAGTTTCAAACTGAAATTTATCCGTCAGTACCTGTTTTGCGACAAGTGCTGTAAATACTTTTTGTGTACTGGCCGGCAACATGAAAGTGGTACTATTGTGCTCGGCAATGATTTTATTTTGAGTTAAATTTTTTGCTATAACGCCGATGCTAGCGCCTTGAGGTAAATATTCGGAGAGGGGGAATACATTGATTTGCGCCGTTGTGCAAAATGAAAATACAAGAAAAACGATCACACTTTTAAGTGCGGTCAAAAGTAAAGGTGATTTAGGCATAGGATTTATAGTTGCTATTTTTTTTTAGGCGAACAATAATAGTACTCAATTTTGTGGGAGTAAATAACTTTCTCTCCGGTAAAATTATTTTGTTAACGGCGACGGCATTGCGAAACGCCGCCGTCTTTTTTTGTTAATTTTTATTAAGGTATGCTTATGAAACAAATCCCGATGACTGTACGCGGTGCAGAAAAATTAAGAGAAGAACTTGATTTCTTGAAAAATATCCGTCGTCCCGAAATTATTAAAGCGATTGCCGATGCGCGCGAACATGGTGATTTAAAAGAAAACGCAGAATATCATGCGGCGCGTGAACAACAAGGTTTTTGTGAAGGTCGTATTCAGGAAATTGAAGGAAAATTAGCCAATGGGCAAGTAATCGACGTAACGAAATTGCCTAATCACGGCAAAGTGGTATTCGGCGCAACCGTTGTGTTGGTCAATACTGATACCGATGAAGAAGTAACTTATCAAATTGTCGGTGATGATGAGGCTGATATTAAAGCAGGATTAATTTCCGTGAATTCGCCGATTGCACGCGGTTTGGTCGGTAAAGAAATTGACGATACGGTAAGCATTACGACGCCGGGTGGTCAGGTTGAATTTGAAATTATTGAAGTTAATTATATTTAGTCCATCTCCTCCGTTTTGGAGGGGATGGCAAAGGATTATCGGCGGGGAAGTTGAATTTTATTGTCTTCACTTGGGCGATAAAGGACAAGTGTGTGACCTATAGTTTGAATATTATTGGCATGAGTTTCGCGTACGATAGCCTCAGCGATTAATTGCTTAGTTTCACGTTCTGCGCCTGAAATTTTCACTTTAATTAATTCATGATGGGTTAACGCATTATCAATTTCGGCTAATACGCCTTCGGTTAAACCATTCGCGCCCAGCATTACCACTGGATTTAGATGATGGGCGAGTCCTTTTAGGAATTGTTTTTGCTTAGTGGATAACGTTGTCATAAAGATTTCCGATTAAATAAAAGAGCGGTTATTTTTTTTGATCGTTTTAATAAAATCAAACTTGAATTTGTATAATTTTACCAAATATAGGTGAAACTACCACAAAAAATTGAGAAATATGGGGAAGAAAAAACGTTCGGCGAGTTCAAATCGCTGGTTAAATGAACATTTTAAAGATCCTTTTGTACAGAGGGCGCACAAACAAAAATTACGTTCACGGGCGTATTTCAAACTCGACGAAATTCAACAATCGGATCGTTTATTTAAACCGGGGATGACCGTAGTTGACTTGGGCGCCGCACCGGGAGGTTGGTCGCAATATGCCGTTAGTCAAATTGGCGTAAAAGGCCGTGTTATCGCGTGTGATATTTTGGATATGAATCCAATTGTCGGTGTTGATTTTTTACAAGGTGATTTTCGTGACGAAAACGTGCTAAATGCGCTGTTGGCGCGTGTCGATGAGGGAAAAGTCGATATTGTCATGTCGGATATGGCGCCTAATTTCAGTGGCATGCCGTCGGTCGATATTCCCCGCGCCATGTATTTGGTCGAATTGGCATTGGATATGTGTCGTCAGGTGCTGGCGGTCAAAGGTGGGTTTGTGGTGAAAGTGTTTCAAGGAGAAGGATTTGATGATTATTTAAAACAAATTCGTTCTCTTTTTTCCGTTGTGAAGGTGCGTAAGCCGGAGGCTTCGCGAGCTCGTTCGCGTGAAGTGTATATTGTTGCGACGGGTTATAAAGGCTGATTGCTGTAATCGCTTTTCATTCGAGCTCATATATAGTATCTTGTGAAATTATTTTGTTAAAGGAAAGGCAGGTTAAACTTTGAACGATATGGTAAAAAATCTACTTCTTTGGATTGTTGTTGCGGTTGTGATGATGACGGCATACCAAAGTTTTAATTCCGGTGGGGCGGGTGAAACTAAAGATTATACGACGTTTGCTTATGATGTCAGTAATAATCAGGTCAAAGAAGCACGTTTCGATTATAACGAAATTACCGTGACAAAAAATGATGGTTCAAAATATGTGACGGTCATGCCGTTGGAAGACAAAGAGTTACTGGGTGATTTATTAAATCGAAAAGTCAAGGTGGAAGGAACACCGCCGGAGAAACGTAGTTTCCTGTCTCAAATTTTAATTTCCTGGTTTCCTATGCTATTCCTAGTAGGCGTTTGGGTTTTCTTTATGCGTCAAATGCAAGGTGGTGGCGGAAAAGCCCTGAGTTTTGGCAAAAGTCGCGCCAAAATGCTCACACAGGATCAAATCAAAGTAACATTTGCGGATGTGGCCGGTTGTGACGAGGCGAAAGAGGAAGTAGGTGAAATCGTTGATTTTTTACGTGATCCGTCAAAGTTTCAAAAGTTAGGCGGACGGATTCCTAAAGGCGTTTTGATGGTCGGACCACCGGGGACGGGGAAAACTTTATTGGCTAAGGCGATCGCCGGAGAAGCGAAAGTGCCGTTTTTCACGATTTCAGGCTCCGATTTTGTCGAAATGTTTGTCGGGGTAGGGGCTTCTCGTGTCCGTGATATGTTCGAGCAAGCGAAAAAAAATGCGCCTTGTTTGATTTTTATTGATGAAATTGATGCGGTAGGACGTCAACGTGGTGCCGGTTTAGGTGGCGGCCATGATGAAAGAGAGCAAACGTTAAACCAAATGCTCGTGGAAATGGATGGTTTTGGGGCAAACGATGGCGTAATTGTGATCGCCGCGACAAACCGGCCGGATGTTCTTGATCCGGCCTTAACCCGTCCCGGACGCTTTGACCGTCAGGTGACGGTGGGGTTACCGGATGTTCGCGGTCGGGAGCAAATTTTGAAAGTTCATATGCGTAAAGTGCCGCTTGCCTCTGACGTAGATGCGATGACATTGGCGCGTGGAACTCCGGGTTATTCCGGCGCAGATTTAGCTAATTTAGTCAATGAAGCGGCTTTGTTTGCTGCGCGTACGAATAAACGTATCGTAACCATGCTTGAATTTGAAAAAGCGAAAGACAAAATTAATATGGGGCCGGAACGGCGCACGATGATTATGACCGATAAGCAAAAAGAATCTACCGCTTATCACGAAGCGGGTCATGCGATCGTCGGATATTTAGTGCCGGAACATGATCCGGTACATAAAGTGACCATTATTCCGCGCGGTCGAGCATTAGGCGTAACATTCTTTTTACCGGAAGGTGATCAAATCAGCATTAGCCAAAAACAACTGGAAAGCAAACTTTCTACCATGTATGCCGGGCGTTTAGCCGAAGAGTTGATTTATGGCGAGGAAAATATTTCCACCGGTGCATCAAATGATATTAAAGTGGCAACTAATATTGCGCGTAATATGGTTACTCAATGGGGCTTTTCCGATAAGTTGGGGCCGATTCTTTATGCAGAGGACGAAGGTGAAGTGTTCTTAGGGCGCTCAATGGCGAAGGCGAAACATATGTCCGATGAAACGGCGCATGTAATTGACGAAGAAGTTCGTGCCATCGTTACACGTAATTATGAACGTGCAAGACAGCTGCTCGTAGAGAACATGGATATTTTACACGCAATGAAAGATGCGCTGGTGAAATACGAAACCATTGAAGAAGAGCAAATCAAGCAGCTCATGAACCGTGAACCGGTGACCCCACCATCAGGTTGGGACGAAGCAAAACCGTCGCAAGCCCAAGCAGGTGAAAAAACGGCGATGAATGCCACAGAAAGTGCGGTCGAAAAACCACAAGATTCTAAATAATTTTTAAAAATAAAGCCTTCCGAATGGAAGGCTTTTTAATTAGAATTTTTCTCCGCTCATTTGTAAACGTGTTTCTATTAAAAAATCTACTTTTAATGCATTGATACAATTTAAATCTTCGGGATGAAGTTCGCCATTCTTGCATTTCTCAACAAATTTAGTGCGAAGTGTGGCATCGTCCTCAAATTCTTTCACGGTGTAGGTTTTTTCGCTACATCCTGCAATCTCAATTCCTGAGATAATAAGTACAGCTAATTTTTTCATTTTTCCTCCAATAGAGTTTAATTCATCAAAGATTTTCTATTGTATTGAAAAATAAAAAAAACAACGGGTTAGTGATTTTTCGGATTCGTTATTCTTTTCTTAGGCGGATTCCGTTATAATTTCCCACTTCAAATTCACCTTAAAAACCGGCCGCACTTTATGAAACTTTACGCCAACAACAAATGTCTAGATTTATCGGTTCCTCAAATTATGGGGATTTTAAATTTTACGCCCGACTCTTTTTCTGATAGCGGGCGTTTTTTTAGCTTGGATAAAGCGCTTTTCCAAGCGGAAAAAATGCTAAAAGAAGGCGCGACGATTATTGATATTGGTGGTGAATCGACTCGGCCGATGGCCGATGACGTCTCGGAAGAGGAAGAGTTACGCCGTGTTGTCCCCCTCGTTGAAGCTGTGCGAAAACGTTTTGATTGCTGGATTTCAGTGGATACGTCAAAAGCGCCGGTGATGCGAGAAGCGGCAAACGTCGGGATGGATTTAATCAATGATATTCGTGCGTTGCGTGAACCTAATGCGCTTTCGACGGCGGCTGAATTAAACCTACCGACTTGTATTATGCATATGCAGGGGCAGCCGCGAACTATGCAAACGAATCCGCAATATAATGATGTGGTGCAAGATGTGTTGGCATTTTTACGTAAACGTTCCGAAGAATGTATCACGGCAGGCGTGAAAAAAGAAAATCTCATTTGGGATATGGGCTTCGGATTTGGTAAAACCGTTTGGCACAATTATAAATTATTACAGCAGTTAAACGCATTTTGCGAGGACGGCTATCCTATATTGGCAGGCTTATCGCGCAAGTCCATGATCGGAGCGGTGTTGGATAAATCCGTTGAAGAACGCGTGGTTGGCAGTGTTACTGGCGCATTAATCGCCGTGCAAAAAGGCGCAAAGATTTTACGTGTGCATGATGTAGCCGCCACTTCTGATGCACTTCACGTTTGGCAGGCGACAGAAAATGCCTGACATCCTCAGGGTGGGTATATTTATTCACCGAAATGTTCTTGAATCGGCGGGTTAGCCAATCCGCCCGACTTTTTACTATTAAGGAAAATATCATGGCAAATCGTAAATATTTCGGCACCGATGGCGTGCGTGGCAAAGTCGGCAGTTATCCTATTACGCCGGATTTTGCTCTTAAATTAGGTTGGGCAGCAGGAAAAGTATTAGCTTCTCAAGGTTCACGCACCGTACTAATCGGAAAAGATACGCGTATTTCCGGCTATATGTTGGAATCCGCATTGGAGGCCGGTTTAGCCGCCGCCGGGTTATCCGCCGCTTTTACCGGTCCGATGCCGACACCGGCGATTGCTTATTTGACGCGTACTTTTCGGGCGGAAGCCGGTATTGTGATTTCCGCGTCACATAACCCTTATTATGATAACGGCATTAAGTTTTTCTCTGCGCACGGAACAAAACTGCCGGATGAAACCGAAGCGGCGATTGAAGCGATGCTTGAGCAATCCATGGATTGTGTTGAATCCGCCGAATTAGGAAAAGCAAGCCGAATTAACGATGCGGCGGGTCGTTATATTGAGTTTTGTAAAAGCACATTTCCGACCAATTTAAGCCTAGATGGATATAAAATCGTTGTAGATTGTGCTCATGGCGCAACTTATGACATTGCCCCGAACGTGATGCGCGAACTTGGTGCAGAAGTGGTAGAAATCGGTACTCGTCCGAACGGTTTGAATATTAATGATCATTGCGGCGCGACAGATATAAGTGCGTTGCAGAAAAAAGTAGTCGAAGTGGGGGCGGATGTCGGTTTGGCTTATGATGGCGACGGCGACAGAATCATCATGGTTGATCATTTAGGTAATAAAGTCGACGGTGATCAAATTTTATTCATTATTGCACGTGAAGAATTACGTTCCGGAAAATTAAAAGGCGGTGTAGTCGGCACGTTAATGAGTAATATGAGTCTTGAAATTTCGTTAAAAATGCTTGGAATACCGTTTTTACGTGCGAATGTGGGTGATCGTTACGTGCTGGAAAAAATGCAGGAAAACGGATGGACACTGGGCGGAGAGAATTCGGGGCATATTATCATTGCCGATAAAAATACCACAGGCGACGGCATAATCGCGTCTCTTGCCGTTTTGACTGCCATGGCGCAACATAAGTTATCGTTAAATGAATTGGCGGGCGCAGTGAGATTATTCCCTCAAGTTTTAATTAATGTTCGCTTTACCGGCGGAGCCAATCCGTTGGAAAGCGAATCTGTCAAAGCGATTGCCGCCGATGTCGAAAAACGTTTAGAAGGTAAAGGCCGAATTTTATTACGTAAATCGGGTACGGAACCGCTAATTCGCGTTATGGTAGAATGTGAAGACGGCGCGCTTGCGCAGCAATGTGCGGAAGAAATTGCCGCAGCCGTGAAAATGGGATGAGTCAAGTGCGGTTGATTTTTGAATTGTTTTAGGAGTACTTATGCGTCTTTTTATTATGCGTCATGCGGAAGCGGAACTTTTTGCGGAAAGTGACGATACGCGTTCTTTAACCGCTCACGGACATAAACAGGCCTACAGACAAGGAGAATGGCTTAAAACGCATTTAAAATCGACCGCACTTTCACTTTCTCAAATTTTGGTTAGTCCTTATCGACGTGCTCAAGAAACCTTTGAACAATTAAATTTAGCCTTTAACCAAACGTTACAAATTACAGAAAATTGGAAAGAAATCACGCCATACGGCAAGGCTGAATTAGTTGTTGATTATTTATCCTATTTAAAACAGGAAAAGGCGGAAGGCGTGTTATTAATTTCTCATTTGCCGCTCGTCGCCGAAATTGTCGCCGAGCTTTATGGCAAACGGAATCCGATTAATTTTTATCCGGCGACAATTGTCGAGTTAGATTGGTCGGATAAAAAATATGCAGATATAATCACGTTTAATTATTCATCGGAGATTTTATAACGGATACAGCCTTTACAAAAAATATTTTTAATTTTGGGAACTTTATCTAACTTATTGTATTTTAATAGGTTATTTTTTATTTTGAATCATTTCTGGCGCTTTTTTGATTTTAAAATGTAAAGTCGTAAAAAAAAGATTTTTTTTCTTTATTTTTTCCGTAAACTACGCGTTGCAAAGTGGCACTGTGATACTTTGTTATTAATTTATTTATAATTAATTTTGGAGATCCCTATGAAAAAAGTAACATTAACAGCATTAGTTTTAGGCGCAACTTTAGCGGTGAGCGGCTGTTTTGATAAGCAAGAAGCGGCTAAAAAAGTCGAAGCGGCGAAAGAAACTACCGTTAATGCAGCGGCGGAAGTAAAAAATACCGCTGTTGAAAAAGCAACCGAAGTAAAAGATGCGGCAGTACAAAAAGCGACGGAAGTAAAAGATGCTGCGGTGGAAAAAGCGGCGGAAGTAAAAGACGCTGTCGCCAACAAAGCAAGTGAAATGAAAGAAGCCGCAGCCAAAAAAGCGGCAGAAGTAAAAGACGCTGTCGCCAACAAAGCGACTGAAATGAAAGAAGCCGCAGCCGAAAAAGCGGTGGAAGTGAAAGACGTTGTCGCCAATAAAGCGACTGAAATGAAAGAAGCCGCCGCTGAAAAAGCAGCGGAAGTGAAAGACGCTGTCGCTAACAAAGCAACAGCAATGAAAGAGACTGCAGTAGAAAAAGCGACTCAAGCGAAAGACGCGGTTGTTGAAGCAAAAGATGCGGCTGTTCAGAAGATGGGTGATGCTAAAGACGCGGTAACCGATAAAATGAATAAAGCGGCGGATGCAGCGAAAGAGGCAATGAAATAATTGTAATTTATTTTAATCGAAAATCCTTACTCTTATTTAGAGTAGGGATTTTTCTTTTTGGGAAAAGAAAATGTTATGTGCCGTTTATAAAAGTAAAAGAAAGCCGGGGGCTTATTTGTATGTAACAAAACGCGATGATTTTGATCGGCTTCCCGAAGATTTGATGGCAAGCTTTGGGCCGCCTCAGTTTGTGATGTTATTTAATTTAAACGGGAAAAAATCACTCGCAAATGTTAGCAAGGAAGCAGTTTTGGAGAAAATTCAAACGACCGGCTTTTATTTGCAATTGCCGAAACAAGATGACGGATTATTTACAAGTTTGAGTGAGATCAAATAATTATTGCTTTCTTAGAACTAGTTTTTATAAAGTTGCGTTAGCTCAAGTATTCTTATCAAAAAAATATCTAAAATTCTCAGATTAATAATAAAAGGAGAGAATATGAGCTGTTTTTTTGTGACCGGTACCGATACGAATGTAGGGAAAACAACGGCAAGTCGGGCAATTATTCAAGCGTTACAAAATAAGGGAATAAAAACAGTGGGTTATAAACCGATTGCATGTAACCACGAAGAGATGATCCAGCGAAATGCGATTTTGCCCGAAAAGACGGATTACGATTCGAAAGAGAATATCGACGTATTAACGTTAATCAATTCAAGCAACGAAAAACTAAGCTATACGGAAGCAAATAGCTATACGTTTAATTATACATTACCGATTTTATTGGCTGAAAAAAATCGCGTTGATTTAGGTAAAATTGATCGTGCATTGGCTCAGCTTGTGAGTAAATATCAGTCTGTTGTCGTTGAGGGATCATTCGGTTTGCTTACTCCGATGGATGAAAAAAAGAGCTTTGCCGATTGGATTTTAATGCATAAAATGCCGGCCTTATTAGTTGTCGGCATTAAAGACGGTTGTATAAATCATGCATTATTGACCGCACTTGCGCTGAAAACATTAGGCATTCCGTTACTTGGTTGGATTGCCAACCGCATTAATCCGTTTTTGGGACATTATGCCGAAGTGATTGATATTTTAAAAACGCATATTAATGCGCCGTTAATCGGTAAGATTCCTTATATTCATAAGCCGGAAGAGCAAGAGCTGGGGCAGTATTTGACGAATATTGAATTGCTGCTTTAACGCAGCTTATCGATTTTTATTTTTTTAATTTCATTATTCGCAAACGTGTTTTTGATAAAAATACGTAGGCGGTTTTTTTAATAGTGAGTAGATAGCGATTAATAGTGAGTAGATAGCGATGACAACGTTTTCAGTGTTAATGTCCTTATACGCAAAGGAAAAACCCCAATATTTAAGAGAATGTTTCGAAAGCCTCGTTGCCCAAACGCATCAGGCAGATGAAGTCGTACTGGTTTTTGACGGTCCGGTTACTCCCGAATTAGAAGTGGTCGTTGCCGAATTTGAGGCTAAATTGCCGCTTAAGGTCGTGAAATTAGTGAAAAATAACGGCTTGGGAAAGGCACTAAACGAAGGCTTAAAACATTGTGCTTACGATTGGGTTTTTCGTATGGATACGGATGACGTCTGTCTTCCACAGCGTTTTGCGAAACAAATTGCATTCATTGAACGCTATCCCGAAACGGTTGTTTTCGGCGGACAAATTGCCGAATTTGATCGCGATGTAAACCATATCGTCTCATATCGCCATGTTCCGACGGCTGCACAGGAGATTGTAAAATTTACTCAAAAGCGTTGTCCGTTTAATCACATGACGGTTGCTTATCAAAAAAGTGCGGTCGTTTCTTGTGGCGGTTATGAGGATTTACAAGAAGATTATTCTTTATGGATTAAACTTATCGCTCAAGGAAAAAATGTCGCCAATTTACCGGATATTTTGGTTTATGCCCGTGTCGGAAATGGCATGGTCGGCCGTCGCCGCGGTTTAAATCAGGCTAAAGCCGAATGGCGATTATTTAAGCTGAAATACCGTCTGGGCATTCAAGGCTTATTTTCCGGTCTGTATACTTTTGTATTACGATCGACCGCCCGTTTTTTACCCGGCGTGTTATTAAAAACGATTTATCATAAATTTTTAAGAAAATCGTCATAATTGTGTGACATCAATCGCATTACGCCATTTAGGCGCTTTATAAGAAAAGGATGATTTAATGAAAAAATGCCGTGTGAAAACAAGCCTCATATTGACCGCACTTTTCTTAGCGGGCTGTTCCTCCTTGACTCCAATACAACCTTCCTCTTCCGCTACCGCTTATACAAAGCCAAGAGTATTGGCGAATTTTAACGATTATGTTCGCTTTCTAAAAAGCAAAGCGCTTACCGAAGGCGTTTCCGAGTCAGTGGTCAATGCGCAAAATAATATTGACTATCTTCAGAAATCCATTGATTTAGATCGCGCACAGGCGGGCAAAATTAAAAATCGACATAATTCGTCCGCACAAGCGAATCCAAACGGCGCGACGAATTATTTAAATAAAGTGTTAACCGAAAATAAAGTTGATGTTGCATTACGACGTTATGACGAAGTGAAATTGCCGCTACGGCGAGCTGGCAGTAAGTTTGGCGTTCCGCCGGAATATTTGCTGGCGTTATGGGGGATGGAAAGCAGTTTCGGTTATTATCAAGGCCGTTATGATGTGCTGTCCGCCTTAGCAACGCTGGCTTTTGATGGACGGCGGGAGACGTTGTTTAGTAGAGAATTTATCAATGCAATGAAAATGCTGGATCGTCATTATATCGACCGCGAGAAAATGTTGGGTTCCTGGGCGGGCGCCATGGGGCAGACGCAATTTATGCCGAGCGCTTATTTGAATTATGCCGCTGATGGTAATAATGACGGCAAGAAAAATATTTGGACCGAGCATGACGATATTTTCGCCTCTATTGCAAACTACCTCTCTCAAGTAGGATGGAATGAAAAATTGCCGTGGGGAATGGAAGTGACTTTGACTCAGCCGCTTGATTTAACGCTTTCCGGAACGGAACGAAATCAAGCGCGTTCCTTCTCGGCATGGCAAAAGCTGGGAGTGATTCCTAAAGGTCAAACGCATGAAATTCGCGAAAAAACGACCGCACTTTCTCATGCCGAGCTGTGGCTAATTCGTCCTGATCGTGAAAATGGACGGGCTTTTTTAGTGTCGAATAATTTTCGTACGCTTTTGAATTGGAATAAATCGACTTATTTTGCCTTAAGTATCGGCATGTTTGCCGATCGCATTAAAGCTAAGGGGGGATGGCATTAATTGCTCACTCAAGGCTTGAGCGTTTTTTATTTCTTTATTCGCGGCAAATTTATTTTTTCCATATCACATGAAATTCGCGTCCTTCCTCTTGGTGGGAAATAAGAAATTTAGCGAAAACGTCATCCATTTCGTCTTGTTCATTAAATAGCCCGACCCAAACTTCGGCATATTCAGTCGGATCGATTAATACGCCGATCTCTTCTTCCCAATTTTCAGCCGTTTCGACTAATTCTACGCCGCCCCGTTCCTCAAATTGTAAATTGAACAGCAGAATATCGGCCGGTTCGAGATTTTCCCCCGCCATCTCAAGAAAAATATCATAGGCAAGATCGATGGCAAGATTTGGATCAAGCGTTTGATGGTGAGCGTTCATAGGCGTTCCTCAGGATGTAATTTAACCGATTTACGAATGACGAGTTCGGGTTGAATTTCAATGCGGTGCGGCGTGGAATCCGGTTTATTTTCATTTTTTTCCGTAATACGTTTAAATAACAGATTCACTGCCTGTGCGCCTAAACGGGATTTCGATTGATGAATAGTGGTTAGCGGCGGTGCGTAAAAACGTGACGCGTGAATATTGTCATAGCCGATAATCGAAATATCGTCGGGGACACGCAAATTTTTTTCGGTAATCGCCGAAATGGCGCCTAACGCCATGACATCATTGCAGCAAAATACGGCAGTGGGCAGGCTGTCTTGACGCAGAATTTTATTCATACATTCATATCCGTCCTCCGGCTCAAAAAAGCCTTCCATGATCCAGTTTTCACGAATCGGTAGTTTGGCTTCCTGCATGGCTTTAATAAAGCCTTCATAGCGCGTTTTAGCCGTAGTTTTGGTCAGTTCCCCCGCGATAATGCCGATTTCTTTATGACCGCAATCAATTAAATATCGCGTCGCTAAATAACCGCCTAAAAAGCTATTATCCTCAATAATATCTGTTTTAGCATTCGGTCCCCAATCCATGACAACCATCGGCAGCGAAGAGAAGTGGGACAATACATCCAGAGAATCTTGCCCGTATTCGGAACACATGACCAACAACCCATCAACGCGTTTTTTCGCCAACATTTCAAGATGATTTTTAATTTTCTCAGGATTATTTTGCGTATTGCACAAAAATAACGAATATCCATGGCGATAACAATGCTCTTCTACGGCATGAATAATTTCGGCAAAATAGGGTGCTTCACTTGTAGTGACAATCATACCGATAGATTTGGTGGTATTTACTTTTAAGCTTCGAGCCACCGCACTTGGGGAATAATGCAAGGCTTGAATCGCCGCACGCACAAGCTCCTCGGTTTCCTTCGCGACAAAACGGGTTTTATTAATCACATGTGAAACCGTTGTGGTCGAAACGCCCGCCATTTTTGCAACATCTTTAATCGTTGCCATACTTAATCTCCTGAAAATTTTGGCTATTATAAAGATTGCGGCGAGTTTGGTTAAGGTATTTCACTGAAAAATTTTAAAAAAGATGGTTTTATTTTTGTTTCTTGTTAGAATGCATAAGCATTGTTTCTTTTTTAAGGAGTAAAAAATGAGCGATTTTGGTTATTCAATGATGATGACGGTTTTTGCGTTAGGCGTCGTTGTTTTTTTAGCAGTTTCAATTTTTTGATAAATTAATAAAAAGCAGCCGCACTTGAATGAGAGAATTCAAGTGCGGTTGTTTTTTGTTGAGTTTCAATTTAATCAGGGGCGTTTTTCAATTAACTAAGATAAAACCTTCCCGCTTTTATTATTACAACTCATTACAACATAGGAAATATCATGTCAAATTTACAAAGTATGATTGAATCCGCCTTTGAAAAACGTGCGGAAATCACGCCAAAAACCGTTGATGTCGAAACGAAGTCGGCTATTGAAAAAGTCATTGATCTATTGGATCGCGGCGAAATCAGAGTGGCGGATAAAATTGATGGCGAATGGATTGTGAATCAATGGGTTAAAAAAGCCGTATTACTTTCTTTCCGTATTCGTGAAAATGAAGTGCTTGATGGTGCTGAAACCAAATATTACGACAAGGTTCCGCTAAAATTTGCCGATTATGACGAAGCCAGATTTAAACGCGAAGGTTTTCGCGTCGTCCCTTCCGCCACCGTGCGTCAGGGCGCATATATCGCTAAAAATACCGTTTTGATGCCGTCTTACGTCAATATCGGCGCCTATGTCGATGAAGGCACAATGGTAGATACTTGGGCGACCGTCGGCTCTTGCGCCCAAATCGGTAAAAACGTGCATTTATCGGGCGGCGTAGGAATCGGTGGCGTATTGGAACCATTACAGGCCGGCCCGACAATTATCGGCGATAACTGCTTTATCGGCGCGCGCTCCGAAATTGTCGAAGGCGTTATTGTCGAAGACGGCTGTGTGATTTCAATGGGCGTATTTATCGGACAATCGACAAAAATTTACGATCGTGAAACCGGCGAAATTCATTACGGACGCGTACCTGCGGGATCCGTCGTCGTTTCCGGCAGCCTACCGAGCAAGGATGGTTCCCACAGCTTATACTGTGCGGTTATTGTGAAAAAAGTCGATGCTAAAACCTTAGGCAAAGTCCGATTGAACGAGTTATTACGCACAATAGACGAATAATTTTCAAAAATGACCGCACTTTGTGATCTGTTATTCAATAAATTGATCGAATAAGGATAAAAAAATGAGAAAAATCCTCACCATTGTTCTGGCATGGGGAGCAAGTATCGCGTTTGCCGCCGGTGCCGATGAAATTTTTGCTGATGCTCAAGCCGCCAAAGCAAGCGGCAATCTTGTCGCTGCACTTAAAGGCTATGAACAAGCCTGCGAAATGTCTCATGCGAATGCTTGCCGCCGAGCAGGATTAGCATACGATTACGGCATGGGGGCGACGCAAAACTACCCAAGTGCGGTCAAATTTTATGAAAAATCCTGCGACTTAGGCAGTGCTGACGGTTGTTCCAATTTGGCCGATGTCTACGGCGCGGGCCGTGGCGTTGCACGTTCGGAACAAAAGTCGCTCGAATTATTTGTCAAAAGCTGCGAAATGGGTAGCAGCGGCGGCTGCTACGGACTCGCTGCCGCCTATGAAAAGGGTAAAGGTGTCGATAAAGCAATTGAGACGGCAACAAAGTTTTACCAAAAAGCCTGCACCCTCGGACTGGATTTAGGCTGTGAAAAAGTGAAATAATTAATAAAGGAGCTGTATTAGATAACTAGACTAAACTATCTTTAACCAGTTGTTTTAAAAAGGAAATTTGAGGTTTTATTTCATTGTGATTAAAACGTCATTCACATTCCTTCAAA
>CAURMH010000021.1:0-25374 GCA_963525745.1 uncultured Pasteurellaceae bacterium
AGCTGTATTTGAAGGAATGTGAATGGCGTTTTAATCACAATGAAATAAAATCTCAGATTTCCTTTTTAAAACAATTAGTTAAGGGGTGGTGCTAGTTATCTATTACAGCCACTAAATTTTTTTGACATTTGCCATTGTATCAGCTTATGCATTACAGGAAGTCACGCAAAAAAAGATTGATATTTTAGTGCCTGAAAATGGGGTAATTTCAATCAATGTACCTTTAACAGTACGCAGAGTAGGCACTTTAAGTACCCGTACCACTCACCCTTATTTTATCCAAGAAATACAAAAATTTACCATTATTACATTAAATTATCCCTGATACTTTTTCGTGTAGCCATTGGAAACGCAAAAATCAACAATGCGGGATTTGTGTTTCATGCCTGATTCGTAGAGCGTCATTGCATTATGCTGGTATTACCAATGATGCCCAATATGAATTTAATGAAATTCGGCAAATTTTAATAAATCAGGACAGAAGAGATGATTTATTTGCTTTAATAAGTGCTATTCGTCAAAAAATCATCGCAACATCAATCAATAGGTTTTACAAAGTGGCTCACTACCTACTCAACAACTAAATCAGTTTGCAAATGTTTTTATGAATGGGTTGGATGAAGTGGAGCAACTTTTAATAGAGAACCAAATATTATGATGGATATGCATTGCCATTTGGATTTATATACCAATCCACAATACGTTGCAAAACGATGTAAAGATGAAAATATTTATGTCTTATCTGTTACAACCACACCAAAAGCGTGGTATGGAACAAGTTCATTAGCAAAAGAGTGTCCTCGTATTCGTACCGCCTTGGGATTGCATCCCCAACTGGCTCATGAACGTTAGCAAGAATTGGAATTGTTTGATGCATTATTAAACCAAACTCGCTATTTCCGCCCAAATACGTTTTCCATCAAGGAATGTTTCCATCAAGGAATGTTTCCATCAAGGAATGTTTCCATCGCTGTTCTTCCACAACACATTTTACCTTGATGGGTACGATGATGGTTATAATACAATATCCGTTCATCTAAATCTGTTTGTAATGCCTCTAAATCCGTATTCGCTTTCTAAAGGCAACTTGATAAAACTCCTGCAAAATCGTTTTGTGAAAACGTTCGCAGATGCCATTGGTTTGTGGATGTTTGACCTTCGTCTTCGTATGTTTAATATCGTTAATCGCTAAATAAAGCTCATAATCGTGATTTTCTACTTTCTCACAATATTCGCTACCACGGTCGGTCACAATGCGTAACATCGGCAATCCTTCGTTTTCAAAGAAAGGGGCACCTTGTCGTTAAGCATATCCGCAGCGGTGATAGCGGCCTTCATTGTATAAAGTTTTGCAAACGCTACTCAAGTGCGGTTAATCTTTGTTTGAAATTAGCCAACATGTGTTTTAACCAAATGGAACGCACGCCGCCTGCGGAAACAAAAATACCTTGTTTACGCAATTCATTACTGACACGAACCTACCCAAAGGCAAAATTATCTAAGGCGAATTGCACCACAGCTTGTTCAACTTTCTCATCAATACGGTTTTTCAGGTTAGGTACACGTTGATTTTGATTAAGCAAGGCTTCAACCCCACCTTGTTCTGCGGCTTGTTGATAGCGATAAAAGGTATCACAACTTATGCCCATAATTTTACAGGCTTGCGAGATGTTACCTAACTCTTCGGCTAAACTAAGTAAACCGGTCTTGTGTTTAATGAGAGGGTTGTAAGTAATAAAATATGAGAGTTTCCTTTTTTGTTCAGATTGATTTTGACAATCATATTCTAAACGGGAAACTCTCACTTTTTATTGTGATTTGTTAGATTAAGTTTGAATTTCTACAAGTAAAACTACCCCCAAAAAAATTAGCAGATTTTTGTAAACTTATTTCAACATTGCCTTCTCATGCCCTTTTATTTTATCTTTAAATTTCTATTATGATGCCTTGAAGTTTAATTATTTTCCCCCATATCCTATCAACTAAGTGATATTTATAGAGAGGCTGTATGAAAGCTAAAAAAACTCAGCAATCGACAATTCCTGTGTTGCCGTTGCGCGATGTAGTTGTGTTTCCTTATATGGTGATGCCGTTATTTGTTGGTCGTGAAAAGTCGATTAATGCTTTAAATCAAGCCATGAACGGTAATAAGCAACTTTTATTGGTTGCGCAAAAACAGTCTGATTTGGATGATCCGGCGGTGGATGATGTTTTTACCATTGGGACGATTGCAAATATTATTCAGTTATTAAAACTGCCTGACGGCACGGTAAAAGTCTTGGTTGAAGGTGAAATTCGGGCGAAACTTGACCATTTAGAGGATAACGGTGCCTATTTTGAGGCGCGTGCGACGCCATTGGTTTCCGTCGACGGTGACGAAAAAGAAATGGAGGTGACGAAACAGGCAGTTTTAGCCGAGTTTGAAAGTTATTCTAATTTAAATAAAAAAATTCCTGCCGATGTGTTGAGCGCATTGCGGCGAATTGATGACATTGAGCGTTTGGCGGATACTATGACGGCGCATATGCCGCTTGCAGTGCGTCATAAACAGGCGATTCTAGAATTGACCGATGTGCAGGCTCGGTTGGAATATTTGCTTGGCGTGATGGAAGCGGAAGCGGATATTTTACAAGTGGAAAAACGCATTCGCGGTCGCGTGAAAAAACAAATGGAGAAAAGTCAGCGTAATTATTATCTAAACGAGCAAATTAAAGCCATTCGAAAAGAAATGGACGAAGGCGACGCAGAAGATACCGTTGACGAAGTCGAGCAGTTGCGCCAAAAAATTGAAGCGGCGGGCATGCCGGCTGAAGCAAAGGAAAAAGCGGAATCGGAATTACAAAAGTTGAAAATGATGTCCGCTATGTCGGCAGAAGCCACCGTTGTGCGCAGTTATATTGAGTGGTTGTTGCAAGTGCCGTGGCATAAACGCACCAAAGTGAAAAAGGATATTGTTAAAGCGCAGGAAATTCTGGATGCGGATCATTATGGGCTGGAACGTGTAAAAGAGCGTATTTTGGAATATCTTGCCGTGCAGGCGCGGTTGAACAAAATTAAAGGGCCGATTTTGTGTTTGGTGGGGCCGCCAGGAGTGGGGAAAACGTCTTTAGGCCAATCTATTGCGAATGCGACAGGACGTAAATATGTGCGCATGGCGTTAGGCGGCGTGCGCGATGAGGCGGAGATTCGCGGTCACCGTAAAACCTATATCGGTTCGTTGCCGGGTAAATTAATCCAAAAAATGGCCAAAGTGGGGGTAAAAAATCCGCTGTTTTTGTTAGATGAAATCGACAAAATGTCTACGGATATGCGCGGCGATCCGGCATCGGCGTTGTTGGAAGTGCTGGATCCGGAACAAAATTCGAATTTTAACGATCATTATCTGGAAGTGGATTACGATTTATCGGATGTGATGTTTGTCGCAACCTCCAATTCAATGAATATTCCGGGGCCATTGCTGGATCGAATGGAAGTAATCCGCCTTTCCGGTTATACGGAAGATGAAAAACTCAATATTGCAATGCGTCATTTGCTTAATAAACAATTGGAGCGTAACGGCTTGAAAGCAGGCGAATTAAAAATTGAAGAAAGCGCTATTTTAGACATTATTCGTTATTATACGAGAGAAGCGGGCGTGCGAAATCTTGAACGCGAAATTTCAAAAATTTGTCGTAAGGCAGTGAAAAACTTATTAGTTAATCCGAAATTAAAATCCATTACGGTTAATTCGGCCAATCTGCATGATTATCTCGGTGTAAGACGCTTCGAATTCGGGCGGGCGGATACGCAAAATCGCGTCGGCGAAGTGACAGGATTAGCCTGGACCGAAGTCGGCGGAGATTTATTGACCATAGAAACCGCTTCCGTGATCGGAAAAGGAAAATTGACTTATACCGGCTCCCTTGGCGATGTCATGAAAGAATCCATTCAGGCGGCGATGACCGTTGTGCGCGCAAGAGCGGACAAATTAGGCATTAATCCTGAATTTCACGAAAAACGTGATATTCACATTCATGTGCCGGACGGCGCAACGCCGAAAGACGGCCCAAGCGCCGGGATTGCCATGTGCACGGCGTTGGTGTCTTGCTTAACGGGTAATCCGGTACGTGCCGATGTGGCGATGACGGGGGAAATCAGCCTGCGCGGCAAAGTGTTGCCGATTGGCGGATTAAAAGAGAAACTGCTTGCGGCGCACCGCGGCGGCATTAAAACGGTGATTATTCCAAAAGACAACGTAAAAGATTTGGAAGAAATCCCTGAAAATGCAAAAAATAACCTCACGATTCATGCGGTGGAAACCATTGATGAAGTGCTCGGTATTGCGTTGGAAAATCCGCCGGAGGGCATCGAGTTTATTAAACACGAACCGTTGATGAAAAAGGTTAAAACGACACGCAAAACTGGCGAAAAAGCCAAAAGAGCGGTCAATTAATCGCGAATTTTAACATAAAGAGCTTGCCGCGTGTTGCAAGCTCTTCTTTCTTTTAGCGTTTACACTATGTTCAAACTTCCGCCCCTTTCTCTTTATGTGCATATTCCTTGGTGTGTGCAAAAGTGCCCTTATTGCGATTTTAATTCTCACGCGCAAAAAGGTGAGATTCCCGAGCAGGATTATATTCATCATTTATTGCAAGATTTAGATAACGATTTATGGCGCTTTCGCGAATCCATTCGAGAGCGTAAACTACATTCCATTTTTATCGGCGGCGGCACGCCGAGTCTATTTTCGAGCGGCGCCATTAAGCAATTATTACAAGGCATTGAAAGCCTCCTTCCGTTTGTCGACAATATTGAAATAACGCTAGAAGCCAATCCGGGCACGGTGGAAGCCGGGCGCTTTAACGGTTACGTCGAGGCCGGTATTACGCGCATTTCCATGGGCATTCAAAGTTTTAACGACGATAAATTACAACGGTTAGGTCGTATTCATCGTGCTGCCGAGGCAAAAAGTGCGGTCGATTTTGCCAAAATTTCCGGCTTGCAAAGTTTTAATTTAGATTTAATGCACGGTTTGCCGAATCAAACCCTAAACGACGCATTGGATGATTTACGTCAAGCTATCACCCTGTCGCCGCCGCATTTATCTTGGTATCAATTAACGATTGAGCCGAATACATTATTCGCTTACCGCCCGCCGAAACTACCCGACGATGATTTATTATGGGACATTTTTACGCAAGGTCATCAATTATTAACTCAAGCCGGTTATCAACAATACGAAACTTCCGCCTATGCCAAGCCCGGATTTGAATGCCGGCATAATCTCAATTATTGGCGCTTCGGCGATTATCTGGCCGTCGGTTGTGGTGCCCACGGCAAGCTCAGTTTTCCGAATGGGGAAATTATCCGCTTTGCCAAAACGAAACATCCCAAGGGTTATTTAAGAGGCGACTATCTTTACGAAGAAAAAAACGTGACGGAAATTGACCGCACTTTTGAGTTTTTTATGAATCGATTTCGCCTGCTTGAGCCCGTGCCGAAAATTGAATTTGAGTGGTTTACGGGTCTGCCGCGAAGTGCGGTTAAAAATCCAATCGATTTTGCTATTCGACAAAATTATGTTGTGGAAACCGCCGAAAGCTGGCAAGTGACCGAGCACGGCAAATTGTTTTTAAATGAGCTGCTGACCTTGTTCTTAGAAGATGAATCATCTTTTTCATCGTGATTAGTAAAATTTTGCACTTGTTTATTCAAAACGCTCGTATTAAAGTAACGCAATCGTTTTCCCGGCATTTTCTTAATTCTAAAGGAGAAAAAATGGATCAATTGGCAATGAAAAAATTAGCGGCACAAGCGGCTTTACACTATGTTAAACCCGATACTATCGTAGGCGTGGGCAGCGGTTCCACCGTTAACTGCTTTATCGAAGCGCTGGGTAAAATGAAAGATCAAATTCAAGGTGCCGTCGCCGCCTCGAAAGCCTCCGAAGAATTATTACGTCGTCAAGGCATTGAAGTCTTCAGCGCCAATGATGTCTCCGTGTTAGATATTTATGTGGATGGTGCGGACGAAATTAATCCGCAAAAAATGATGATTAAAGGCGGCGGCGCGGCATTAACCCGTGAAAAAATCGTTGCGGCGCTGGCAAAAACATTTATTTGTATTGTCGATCGTTCTAAGCAAGTTGATGTGTTGGGCTCGACTTTTCCGTTGCCGGTCGAAGTCATTCCAATGGCACGCTCGCAAGTGGCGCGCAAATTAGTTTCCCTCGGCGGCGCGCCGGAATACCGTGAAGGCGTGGTGACGGACAATGGCAATGTGATTTTAGATGTCCATAATTTCGTTATTTTAAATCCGGTGGAAATGGAAAAAACCTTAAATAATGTTGCCGGCGTGGTGACAAACGGCATTTTTGCCTTGCGCGGCGCAGATATTGTGATTGTGGGAACCCCTGATGGGGCTAAAATTATTGATTAAATAAGAAGACAAAAGGAGATAACGATGACGGCAAAAGTTTCTTTAGACAAATCTAAAATTAAATTTGTGTTATTTGAAGGCGTACATCAAAGTGCGCTGGATACCTTGCACGCGGCCGGTTATACGAATATTGATTTTTATAAAAAGGCGTTAGACGGTAATGAATTAAAAGCCGCAGTAAAAGACGCGCATTTTATCGGGTTGCGTTCGCGCACGCATTTAACCGAAGAAATTATTGCGGCGGCGCCTAAACTGATCGCAGTCGGCTGTTTTTGTATCGGCACAAATCAAGTGGATTTGGACGCCGCTAAAGCGCGCGGTATCCCGGTGTTTAATGCGCCGTTTTCCAATACGCGTTCGGTTGCTGAATTGGTTTTGGGCGAAATTCTATTATTAATGCGGAATATCCCCCAAGCTAATGCGGAAGTTCATCGCGGTATCTGGAACAAATCGGCAGTGGGCGCACATGAAGTTCGTGGCAAAAAACTAGGCATTATCGGCTATGGCCACATCGGTTCTCAGTTAAGCATTATCGCCGAATCCCTTGGCATGAAAGTGTATTTTTACGACATTGAGAGCAAATTACCTTTGGGTAATGCGCAACAAGTACATTCACTTGAAGAATTATTGGGCGACTGCGACGTCATTTCGTTACATGTGCCCGATCTGCCTTCAACACGTAATCTCATGAGCGCGGAACGTATTGCACAATTAAAACGGAACGCCATTTTAATTAATGCTTCACGCGGCAAAGTGGTGGATATTGAGGCATTAAGCCGAGCGCTTAAAGAAAAGAAAGTGCGCGGCGCCGCAATAGATGTATTCCCGATAGAACCCGCCTCCATTAATGAAGAATTTATTTCGCCGTTACGTGAATTCGATAATGTGATTCTCACGCCGCATATCGGCGGTTCGACAGCTGAAGCCCAGGAAAATATTGGTTATGAGGTAGCCGGAAAATTTGTGAAATATTCCGATAACGGCTCAACCTTGTCTTCCGTCAATTTCCCTGAGGTCTCTTTGCCGGAACATAGCAGCGCAAAACGGTTATTACATATTCATGAAAACCGCCCCGGCATTCTGAATAAAATCAATCAAGTTTTTGTTGAAGAAAATGTCAATATCGCAGCCCAATATCTGCAAACGGATCCGCAAATCGGCTACGTTGTTATCGATGTCGAGGCAGAAAATTCAGCACCATTACTGGCAAAATTACGTGAAATCGATGGTACAATCCGCGTACGCGTGCTGTTTTAACTAAAAAAGTGCGGTCAATTTTCATCGTGTTTTTGCTTTGGATTTGAAACGCCGTGAAAATTGACCGCACTTTAGATCAACTTTTTTACCCATCATCGCTTACGACTTTAATGTTAAACGCGCCTTTAACTCCGCCGCGCTCTCTACGGTTTTGATTTGTTCAAATAACAGCTTAGCTTCAATATATTCTTGCTTTAAATAATTTAACCACTGCTTAATTCGAGCGACGTGATAAAAACCGGAATCATGGAAATTTTCTATTTCGGCGTATTTTTGTAGGATCTTTTGAATCTCCGTCCAAGGCATTTTCTCGGCATTCTGTTTGAGTACGCGGCTTAAATTCGGGATATTGAGCGCGCCGCGACCGACCATTAAATCGTTGCAACCCGTTTGTTTTAAACAATCCTGCCCGTCTTGCCATCGCCAAATTTCGCCATTGGCGATAACGGGAATGGATAAACGCTCACGAATTTCGCCGATTTTCGGCCAATTAATGCGATCGGCACGATAGCCGTCCGTTTTCGTTCGCCCATGCACGGTGATTTCTGTGGCGCCGCCTTGTTGTACCGCATCGGCGATTTCAAAGGCTTGCGAAATATCGTCCCAACCTAACCGCACTTTGACACTAACGGACTGCGTTTTCGGCACCGCATTGCGCAACGCACGGACGGCGCGATAAATCAATTCGGGTTGTTTCAATAACGCCGCACCGCCGTTGCTGCCGTTGACGGTTTTCGACGGGCAACCGCAGTTTAAATCAATGCCGTGCGAACCGAGTTCAATGGCGCGGTTCGCATTCTCTGCAAGACATTCAGGATGTTGTCCCAGTAATTGGACGCGCACCGGCGTGCCGGAAGGGGTGAAGCCCTGATTTTTGAGTTCAGGGCATAAGCGATAAAACACTTTTTCGGGGAGAAGTTGATCGACCACGCGGACAAATTCCGTAATGCATAAATCGTAGTCGTTCACTTCGGTGAGAAGTTGGCGCACAAAAGGATCAAGCACGCCCTGCATCGGCGCAAGCAGCACGCGCACGGCTTATTTCCAGCCTTTCGCTTTACAAATTAAATCGTAAGCCGCTTGAATTTGTTGTGCTTTTTCTTTCGCCATTTCCATCATTTCCGGCGGCAGGCCTTTCGCCACCAATTTGTCCGGATGATGTTCGTTCATTAAGCGACGATACGCGCGTTTCACGGTTTGTTGGTCGTCGGCATCGCTCACGCCTAAAACCTTGTACGCGTCGTTTAAGGTCGGGCCGGAAGATTGTTGATAGTCGCTGCTTTGTTGATATTCATAACCGCCGCGTTGTTGGTATGCGCCTTGCTGATATTGCCGGTAGAAACCGCCTTGCGTAAACGCCCGCGCGGCCATTTCCATGGCGATCATTTGCTCGAATTGCATACGCGATAAGCCCAATTCTTCGGCAATCACATAAAGGACTTCTTTTTCACCTTCGTGTAACTGTGAATCGGCAAACGCCGCCTGCACTTGCACATGCAAGAACATCCGCAATAAGTCGGCACGCTGTCCGCAACCGATACGAAATTCGCGAATCACCTGACGAATTGGGAAATCCGCTTCTTTGCCGCGACGGAATGCTTCTTGCGCCAGTTTGCGGCCGGCATCGTCCAGTTTCATTTGCGCCATTAATTGATTGGCAAGCTGAATGTCTTCTTCCGTCACGCGCCCTTTGGATTTGCTCAAATGCCCTAACACCGCGAAAGTGGTTTGCATAAACAAATCCTGACGGGTCGTTTTGCGTTTAAAGAAGCTGGAATTGACGGCACCCAGTTCGTACAGCTTTTTATCCGCAATGGAGCCCAAAATTAGCCCGGCGATGGCGCCGAAAAAGCCGCCTATTTTCCAACCGATAAATACGCCTAAAATTTTTCCGATAAAATTCATTCTTTCCTCAATTTAAAGTGCAGTTAAAAATCCAATCGTTTTTAAAGCCCGCTTGCAATAACAAGATTTGTTTATAATGGCGTCCAAAATCTATTTCTCAAGTTTATACGCCGAATTCAGCGCGATAGGCACGCATTGCCGGAAGATGCGCGGTATATCGTGGATCTTGTTCGATAAACTGCATTAAATCATCTAAATCAATAATCGACAATACGCGGCATTGATAATCGCGTTCCACTTCCTGAATCGCCGAAAGTTCGCCTTTGCCGCGCTCTTTACGGTTTAACGCAATCAACACGGCAGCTAGTTCGGCATTGTTCGCGTCGATTAATTCCATGGATTCGCGAATCGCCGTACCGGCCGTGATAACATCGTCCACCAATAAAATTTTGCCTTGTAACGGGCTACCGATTAAATTGCCGCCTTCGCCGTGATCTTTGGTTTCTTTACGGTTAAAGCAAACCGGTTTATCCACGCCGTAGCGGTTAAATAATGCCACGGAAACCGTGGTGCCGATGGGAATGCCTTTGTAAGCCGGCCCAAAGACCACGTCAAACAGCACCGCATTGGAGGCAATGGCGGCGGCATAAAATTCGCCCAAGCGGGCTAAGTCCGCACCGGTATTAAATAAGCCCGCATTGAAAAAATACGGGCTTTTACGACCGGATTTCAAGGTGAATTCGCCGAATTTCAACACATTTCGGTTCAAAGCGAATTCAATAAAATCGCGTTTATATTGTTCCATTTTTAATCCTTATAAACCCAGTGCTTCGCGTTGTGCGGCAAAAATCTGTTCGCAGCCTTGTTTGGCTAAATCTAATAAAGTCAGTAATTCTTCATGGCTGAACGGCTCACCTTCCGCCGTGCCTTGTACTTCAATCATGCGGCCGTCTTCCATCATGACAACGTTCATATCGGTTTCTGCGGCAGAATCTTCCTCATATTCCAAATCGCACACCGCTTCGCCATTAACAATGCCGACCGAAACCGCCGAAACCAAACCTTTAATTGGATTGGTTTTAAGCGTACCGTCAGCGATTAAAGCATGAATCGCATCGTACAACGCTACCGCCGCACCGGTAATGGATGCGGTGCGCGTACCACCATCCGCTTGAATCACGTCACAATCTAAGGTAATTGCGCGTTCGCCGAGTGCTTGCAAATCCACCATTGCGCGTAAAGAGCGGGCGATTAAGCGCTGAATTTCCATGGTGCGCCCGCCTTGTTTGCCTTTTGCCGCTTCGCGTTGCATTCGGCTGTGGGTCGAACGCGGTAACATGCCGTATTCCGCTGTCACCCAGCCTTGTCCTTGACCTTTTAAGAAACGTGGAACCGTATCTTCCACCGTTGCGGTGCAAAGCACTTTAGTATCGCCGAATTCCACTAATACCGAGCCTTCGGCGTGTTTGGTGTAATTACGGGTAATTTTGATCGAACGCGGTTGGTTATTTTCTCGATTATTCGGGCGCATAAACATTCCTATGGTTAATAAAAAAGCGCGCTATTTTAGCACGCTTTTATTTTCGTTACGGATTTGATTGTTCGAAAGCACGAATTTTGTTAAAGGTTTCGTTTAAATCCGCGGAAAAATTAATTTTTTGCAATTCCGGTGTTGAATTTGATTTCACCAACATGCGTAGCGGCTGGAATTGCATATTGCACATATAAAGTTGCTGATGCGGCAACATATGTTGCACAAACCGCGTTAACGCGTGAATGCCGCCTGTATCTAACACGGTCACCGCATCGCATTGTAATACGATATGTTTAATTTCATGATCCGTATGTACGGTTTTGTCGTGCAAATCAGCGAACAATTTATCTGCTGCGGCGAAGAATAACGGACCGCTAATGCGATAGACCAATACATCACTCAAATCCTCCGGCGCATTATGTTCAATGGCTTTGGTCATTTCGGCAATGGTGCGAATAAACAATAAACTCGCTAATAATACGCCGACGCTAATGGCGATAACCATATCGAATAACACGGTTAAAATTAAGCAAGTGAACAACACCGCCATTTCATTTTTACCAGAACGACGGGCAAGACGAATAATTTCCGGCACATTCGCCATATTCCATGCCACCATTAATAACAACGCGGCCATTGAAGAAAGCGGCAAATAAGAAAGTGCTTGGGCAAATAACATTAACGCAAACAACACGAGAAGTGCATGCACTACGCTGGCAATCGGCGATACTGCACCGGATTTCACATTTGCCGCCGAGCGGGCGATTGCCGCTGTCGCGGTAATCCCGCCAAAGAACGGCGACACGATATTCCCCAAACCTTGTGCGAGTAATTCGTCATTGGAATGGTGTTTGGTGTCCGTCATATTATCTAAAACAACGGCGCACAATAACGATTCAATTGCGCCAAGCACCGCCATTGAAAATGCAGCCGGCAATAAGGCTTGCAAGCTAGAAAAATTCCATTGCACCAGTTCGCCTTGCGCATTTGGAATGTTCCACGGCAATGCGAAATCCGGCAGTACGTTCGGAATACCGTTGCCGATTGAGCCGTCCGGCAACGTATATTGGAATGCGGTGCCAATTGTTGCTACGTCAAAGCCGAAATATTTCAATGTCAGCGCCAATAACGTACCGATAATTACTGCCGGCAAATGCCCCGGAATTGATAGGCGTAACTTGTGCCATTGGGTTAAAACCAGCAAAGTGACCACGCCTACCGCCGTATCCGCCCAGTTAATCGTCGGAAGCGCGCTCAAAATCGCGTGAATTTTTTCAGGATAATGCGCCGGCATTTGAGGAATGGTTAGACCAAGGAAATCCTTAATCTGTAAGGTGCCGATGGTAATCCCAATCCCACAGGTAAAGCCTAAGGTGACAGGCAGCGGAATATATTCAATCAAGCGTCCGAGGCGAAATAACGCCATCAAAATTAGAATTACGCCCGATAACAAGGTCGCCATTAACAAGCCGCTTAAGCCGAATTGTTGAGTGACCGGATAAAGAATGACCACAAAAGCGGCGGTTGGTCCGGAAATATTAAAACGCGAGCCACCGGTCAGGGCGATCACAATCCCGGCGATAATTGCGGTGTAAAGCCCGTGTTGAGGGGGGACGCCACTAGCGATAGCCAGCGCCATGGAAAGCGGAATGGCGATTACGCCGACGGTTAATCCCGCCACGATATCTCGCATCAAAGATTTTTTCGTATAACCGGCGCGAAATGCATCTTTCAATGCACTGAAAGGTTTCACCGCTAAAAAGACATTTTTTGAAAAAAGAGACTTAAGATACATAAAAAACCGACAAAATAAATATAAAAGAGCCGTTATTTTAGCGAAAATTTAAAAAGATTTTTATGTTCTAGCGCAAAAAACTTGACTAAACCCAAACAAATCTTTATAGTTTGCGCCACCTCAACACGGTGAGATGTCCGAGTGGTTGAAGGAGCACGCCTGGAAAGCGTGTATGTGGGAAACTGCATCGAGGGTTCGAATCCCTCTCTCACCGCCACGTAGCTTGTCAAGTAACGTCTATTCTGTCTAAAAATAACGTAAAAACAATACCTTAATGATTTCCCTTTTGTTATTTTCGTTTGTTTATGTTTGTCTTTGTTATCGTTTTTAACTCCCTATATAACTCCCTCACTCTTTGGGCGTTTTTTGAGGGAGTTAAAACGGTTTAATTTTAATCAAAACGAAGGCTTTCATTATGAAAATGGTTAAACCACTCACCGAAACCACCTTAAGCTCACTCAAACCACAATCAAAGGAATACATAAAATCCGATGGTAACGGGCTTTATATCCGTATCAAGCCGAATAAAACCAAGTTTTAGTATTTCTCTTATAAATTTGCTGGCAAGGAAAAGAAAATGAGTTTATGGGCATACCCTGATCTTTCTTTGAATTTTGCTCGAGAAATTGCGCAAGAATACCGGGGCTTAATTTTGCGTAATATTGACCCGGCGGCCTATCGACAATCGTTGAATAATCCCGTTGAAGAAAAGAAAGTTACTTTTTCGGAAATGGCGACGATGTGGCGAGATAAACGTTTAAAGCTGGGTAAACTCAAGGCGCAAACTGTAAATAAAGCGTTCCGCCGCGTGGAGTTGCATTTATTCCCTAAAATTGCAGATTTACCGATTGAGGAAGCAAACTATAAAACCTTAGCACTGGCACTTTCTCCCCTTAAAAACTCGAATACGCTTTATAAAATCAATATTGCAATCAATCAGATTTTTAGAATGGCAGAAGATGAAGATTTGATCGTGAAAAATCCATTTAGAAAAATCCATGATGAATTTACTTATGTGGAAACGAAGAACCACCCGACACTTGCGCCGGAAGATTTGCCCCGTTTATTCAGAGTGCTACAAGGCGCTGATTTGAAGAAACCGACGGCACTTTTAATCGAATGGCAGCTATTGAGTATTTTGCGCAGTTCTGAAGCGGTTAGTATTGAATGGGCGGATATTGACTGGGAAGCAAAGGCCCTACATATTCCGGCAGAACGGATGAAAGGCGGAAAACGTCCACATAGTGTACCGCTTTCTAGTCAGGCGTTGCGTGTACTGGAGCAAATGCGCCGTTATACCGGTAATAGGAAATATGTATTTTGCTCACGCGTTGCGCCTTTCAATAAACCTATGAATAGCGGGGCGGCAAATGTAGCCTTGAAGCGTATGGGCTTTAAAGATTTATTGGTTGCGCACGGTTTGCGCAGTATCGCAAGCACTTATTTGCATGAATTAGACCGTTTTTCATCCGAAGCGATTGAATTATGCCTTTCTCACGAAAATAGGGGAACAGTGCGTAAAGCATACGATAAATCAAAGAAATGGAAATCTCGCCAAGTGATTATGCAAACGTGGGGCGATTATGTAGAGACGTGTAAACTTGAAGCTATGAAAGCAGAATAAACC
Source organism: uncultured Pasteurellaceae bacterium (assembly GCA_963525745.1). Taxonomy (GTDB): domain Bacteria; phylum Pseudomonadota; class Gammaproteobacteria; order Enterobacterales; family Pasteurellaceae; genus CAURMH01. Next base: position 14,476 of record CAURMH010000021.1, read on the forward strand.
AACAAGGGCGGGGCAACCGCCCTTTATTCTTCCTCGCATTCATCTTCACACTCTTCATTATAATAGACTGGCTCTTTATAACTTTCTTTCTGTTGGTTTTTCGCCTTTTGCTCTTCTTTCTTGTCTTTGTGATGGGTATAGACTTTATAGATAATATAAGAAGCGACGGCTGTTTTAATTATACCGCTACCGTCGTTTTTCTTTTCTTTCGCCATGATTGAAGATGGTGCACCGATGGCAATTGCCACGGCAAGGGCAAAAGAGAACACGTGTTCAATCATCGGCAAAGCCTTGTTATTACTGGATTCTTCTTGAGTTTATTATATCAAAAACACAAGTCGCACAATACCTAAAAGCCTATTTTCCCTATGATTTTTTCTATTATTTTCGCTTATGAAAAATCGCAACCCTCGCACGCCCGCGCGCTTTTACTTGATACCTCATTTTTAACGCAAGCCTCGGCAAGCCCTCACCCATACTCAATACCGATTTTCTTGATATTTTTAAAGCACAATTATTAACGCAAACCAACGCAGAAAAACGCAAATTTTACGCGTAAAAATGCCAATTTTTGATAATTCACGCGGCATAAAATCGGACAGTTCACGCTATCTTTTAAAAAGTGTGGTCAAAATCGCCCTTATTTTTCCGCCTATTTTGTGAAAACCATTTCCACAATCTCAACCGAATGCACGCCAACCGCCTTTTATTTATGATTTTCAACGTTCCAAGCGTAACGGCTGGATTCGACAAGTAATAAAATTTTTAAGGCGACAAAATGCAAGCAACCGAACAGACAAATCCCCGTTTTAGCCTTCTCACTCGTTCGCTTATGCAGTCGCGTTTATATGTAATAGGGCAACTTATGGCAAACGAAAAACCAAACGACCGATTTTTAAGAATTGATGAAGTGATTCAAATGACAGGGCTTTCACGCTCAACAATCTATGGCTATTCCAAATGCGGACGATTTCCCGAAGCAGTCGATTTGGGTGGGAATAAAAAGGCATGGATTGAAAGCGAAGTAAAGCAATGGATGAATGACCGAATCGAAAAACGCAATAACAAAGCAAAAACAGGTAACTAAATATGACACCAATCAAACTCCCCCCCGAAAAACAAGCAAAATTGGCCGCACTTTTCAGCGAGTTTAACGAAAAGAAAGCGGCATTAATCGCCCTTTCTGATGAATTAGGCATGCTAGAGCGCAAACAGGCAAAAAACACTGCCACAATTTCCGCTGTTCGCACAGAATTTGAAACGGAGATCGCCAAAATCAAAGCAAAATTTGATGAAAAAAGCGAACTTACGCTTGATGACTACGCCGAAACGCAAAAATTGAAAGCAGAATTAAAAGCCCGCGTAGATTTCTTCACCGCCATTGATGAAGAGCTTGAAAGCAAACTTTACGAAAAACGCGAAGAAACCTACAAAGCCAAAAAAGAACTGATTCTTTTCCGAAAATCCCTTTACTGATTCTTTGCCGAATCCTTGCTTGATGAGTTTATTGAGCAAAATAAAGCGAAAATCGCGCTATTTAAGGGGTTATTTGTTCAATCCAGTAAATAATATGACCCGCTAACCGGAAAAGATGAGCATGATGAATTTAATGACGTTTTAGCACGTAAATTCAATCTTGAGCCAATCACGCCGGAAGAATTAAAACTCCCACCGTTGGCGCTTGCCGATAGCTGGCAGCCGAAAACCCCAAGCCAAAAACACTTTGAGCGCTTTCAACCTCAAACAGAAAAAGGTTTTAAACGTTTATTAACTGATATGTAAGGAATCCCAAAATGGAAATTAAAACCCAAGAAAAATTTGAGGAATACAAAAAAGCGCTAGACGATAAAAAACTTAGATTTTGAGTATGCACATGATTTTTCAAAAGTCGAAAAATCATTAAACAAGGCATTAAAAAGCACGCGTTTTTAGGCTTAATTACCACTAAATTTGTGATAGATTCACCGAATAAAGCCTATGAACTGTCTATGCCGATTGTCAGCAACACGGACACCAACAAACACGCCCGCACCCCACGAAATTATGTGCAAGACGCAACACCGTTTTTATGTAAGCAAGTGAATTTAGATATTCGCCTACCGCATAGCGATTTAGACTTATTCACTGATATTGATTTTGAAAAAGAACTCAACGCACGCTTAGGCGTTGAACTAGCGCAAAATCTCACCATGGTCGGCTTTCATGGTACACACCGCGCGGAAGATTCAGATTCCGAAAATAACCCACTGGGCGAAGATGTAGCGAAAGGTTGGCACGCACAACTTAAAGAAAAAGGGCAAATTATCCACGCCACAAGCGGACAAAGCCTCACACAGCTTATCAATCAAGCGTTAGATAAAATCCCCGCAAAATTGCGCGAAAGTGGCGATTTAATCGCGCTCTGTGGGCGTAATGTAATGAGCGGCGCATTAATTAACCTTGAGCCGAAACAGCTCAACGCACAAAACGGTGAATTATTAACAGCGAAAAATCTAATTGGCGGGTTGCGCGCAATTCAAGCCCCTTTCTTTCCGGCTGATTGTATTCTAATCACCACACTGTCGAACTTTGCTATTTACTTTAAGCAAGACACCGCACGCTTATTCTTCAAGCAAGAAATACGTGAAGATAGCTTGCAAGTTTTCTTTTCCGTGCAGCTTGATTACTTGCTGGAAAATCACCGCCACGCCGTCTTAATTGATGGCATTGAAGCAGCGGCTTAACCATGGAAAAAAGCATAGAAGAATGTGCGCTTGCCTTACAGGAAGCAATGAATCTATTCTTGAATTACAGCGTTCAACTTTACATTAAGCAAGGCGTGATTAATGCCAATGATAAACATGCATTAATGCGTGAATATTCAAGACTGATGACCGAAAACGCTCGCGAAAATGACCGCACTTTAAGCACCGGACAAGTCAGCGTATTTGCTTTTGATTAGGTAAATTATGCAGAAAGAAGAAATATTCAAGCAGTTAGATTTTCTCTCGGACGCGGGTGGAAATGCAGTAAAAGCACACTAAAAAGAAGAATGAAAGAAGGCAAATTAAAATCCTATAAATTAGGGCGTTCTCGCAAAATTGCCGAAAGCGATCTAAATGCTTTCTTAGCCACCCAAAAGCAACACTAGACCCGATGGGGCGGAAACGCCCTATCTATCCACAGAATAAAGAACCATGCAATACCAAGAAAAACGCACCGCCAAAATACCGTGCAGAAGAAGTGATTGAGTTCTTTAAGAATAGAAATAAAGAACAGGTGAAAAATGAGCTATAAAAAACAAAAGCCAAAAGTACCGCACTTTGACGCGCAAAGGCACGTAGCCTTTGAACATATTTACGCCTTAATCGGCGACAAAGCCTGGGCAGCGTGGAGGGAGCGACAAAGACAAGGGAAGCGGCATAGAATCGAGCCTACTACGCGATAAATTCTGGCTTAAAAAAGACTATAAGCCGATTATTTTGGACGCGGATATACTCAATAATGCCGGGCATTATCAGATTTTAAAAGATGACGTGCGCTCCGTGACCTTTTGTCGATTCGGCGACGTGACGGTGACGCAAGAAACGGTCCTACTGTTAGCCATTGCACAACACAGGAAAGTTTTCTTTGCAGATAACTTAGGCGAAAATAAGCAAGATTTAAGCGATTATGTTTTACGTTTGCGCGAAGACGAAGACGCGCAACGCACCGCGCAAACCGTGATTCAAACTATTGAGCAAGGGCCTGTTTCAAAAACCGATCCTTATGTGGACTACCGCGAAAACGGCAAGATTAAAGGCTTGCATTTAATCAAGCCAAAAGTAAATGAAAAAACTTTGGAAGTTACTGAACAAGAAACGTGGATTTGCGATAATTTAGAGCTTGCGGGCGAAGGGAAAACCCAAAGCGGGGAATATTATTATCTTTTCCAATGGCAAAACCCCGACGAAAACACCCCGTGCACGGTCGCCATTGCGCGGGAAGATTTTGGCACCGATGCCGGCTGGAAAATGCTCAAGACGCAAGGGCTGAAAATGACACAGGGATCAAGCTTAACGCAGAAACTTACCGAGCATTTTCACTTTAATGGCAACTATTTTACCCAATGGACGATCACCAATGTGACCTAAAATTCCTAGTAAATTTACACACTGACAGAAAAAGTTTTTTGAAAGTAAAAATTTTATACAGTAGTTTTAGTAGTAAATCACAAATAAAAAACTTTAATTTTTTTCTACTTGCCTTAGAATCAAATTAAACAATAACTACTGGATGAAAAATGATTGCTTTGTTTCTACTTCTAATAGCTGCGCCAATTTATCTACTGATAGCAGGGGTTTTCATTGGCTTTACTTTCACCTATTTAGCTGAGATTCTCCCAGTTATTTTATAGGCATTTATTTGTTTATAGTTTTTTTAGTTGTAGTTTTTGCTCCTTTAAAACCATGGTACGACAAACATCACGATAAAATAAAACTAACCGGAAACCTGATTTTTTTAGTCTTATTTGGACCATTAATAGCTGTTCTAGCTATATCTATCATTGCATTACCTTTTGTGATGATTTATGCAATAGCGGATCATCCATTTTTATGGTATGCCGTAATCTTATTTTTTGTTTTTGTGGTTGTTTTCTCTCTCCGCCAGAATACAATTCTTTAACGTTCGCCAACGTTTTCTAATGACATTGAATAATAATGTGACGTTTGAATTCAAGACAATAATGTTTGCTCATAAAAAATCTGCACCTTAATGAGTTGGTCTGGGTATCCAACTCATTGAGGTGCAGATCAATGTGCGGTCGGTTTTGGAGGCGTTTTTATGATGATTTATCAATTCGGAAGAGGGGATTATGATGGTTTCTGCTGCCGTTAAAAAAGAGCGTCAAATTATCGTATCGGTTAATAGAAAGCCGATGAAAATGGAAAGCTGAAACGACAATCGCTTTGACAAAATGTAAGCGTCATTTCAGCGTTGTGTAACTGCGTTACAATTCAAAAGCGCAGAGAAAGTTATAACATAAGGCAATAGCGTGTTAACAAATTCGCGGTAACGGTTCGTTAGTCGGTAAATCCAATAAGCGGCTTTGTCCGAAAATACCGATCGTTCTCACTTTTTGATCGTCGGTGACTTCGCCGATGATCGCTGCATTTTTGCCTAATTCGTGACGATGAAGTGCGGTCAAAATTGACGGTGTTTGCTCGGCGTCGGCAATAATGACCAATTTGCCTTCATTCGCGAAATTAAGCGGATCCAAGCCGAGGAGCTCACAGATTCCTCGAACTTCATTTCGAATCGGCAAGGTTTCTTCGTAAATTTGCATACCAACCTGCCGACTATGTACATATTCGTGCAGAACGGCATTGACGCCGCCGCGTGTCGCGTCACGAATCGCTTTAATGCCTGAAAACGGGCGCAATAGGTCAATTAGCGGTGTTAGTACCGCGCAATCGCTTTGTAATGTGCTTTGAATGCCTAATTTTTCTCTTAGATTTAAAATGGTTGCCCCATGATCGCCGAGAGTTCCGCTGACAATAATTTTATCGCCGGATTCAATCTGGTGCGCCCCCCAATCCAGTCCTTGAGGAATAATGCCGATTCCGCCAGTATTAATGAAAACTTTGTCAACGGCGCCGCGTTGCACAACTTTGGTATCGCCAGTGACGATTTGAATACCTGCATGGCGACAGGTCGCTGCCATTGATTGAATGATTTGTTGTAATTCCGACAGCGGTAAACCTTCTTCCAAAATAAAACCGCAGGATAAATAGCGTGGGATTCCACCACCCACCGCTATGTCGTTCGCCGTGCCGCAAACGGCCAGTTTGCCGATGTCGCCGCCAGGAAAAAAAATCGGATCGATAACAAAGCTATCGGTGGAAAAAGCGAGTTTTTCCCCCAGTGCGGTTAATTCGCTTAAGGCTATCCGTGCCTGATCTTCGCCTTGCGCCAGAATCGGGTTATTAAATGCGTCGACAAAATAATTTTGAATCAACTGTTGCATCGCTGTGCCGCCGTTGCCGTGCGCCATGGTTATAAAATCGGTCATATTATTCTCTTCTGTATTGATAATAAGCGGCACAAGCGCCTTCGGAGGACACCATTAATGCGCCGTAGGCATTATCCGGATTACAGCGTGTGGCGAATAACGGGCAGTCGGACGGTTTACATTGGCCGGTTAATACTTCGCCACAACGTGAATCGGGATCGTCTGCGACCTGTTGCGGCGTGCTATTAAAATAGCTTTCCGCATCAAATTGGCGATAAGCCGGGGTCAATTCCACGCCGGATTCTTCGATTTCGCCTAATCCGCGCCACTCGCTACTTGCTTTTAATTGAAAAACATTGTTCATAGCATGTTGTGCCAATAAATTGCCATTGGCCTGTACGATACGTTTATATTGATTTTCAACTTCACAGCGATCGTCGACAAATTGGCCAACTAGCATAACGATCGCCTGCAGAATATCCAACGGTTCAAATCCCGTAATGACAAACGGTTTGTGGAATTGTCGGCACAGCGCTTGATAAGGCTCGGCGCCGATAATCATACTCACATGACCCGGCGCAAGAAATCCGTCAATTTTAACATGCTGTTGCGATAACAAACTACGCAGAGTCGGAATAATCGTAATGTTTTGACAAACCACCCAAAAATTCCGAATATTTTCCCGCTTGGCTTGTTGTAACGTGATCGCCGTACTCGGCATGGTCGTTTCAAACCCTAAAGAGAAAAAGACGACTTTCTTATCCGGATTACTTTGGGCGATTTTCAACGCATCCAACGGCGAATAGACAATGCGAACATCACATCCGCGCGCTTTGGCCTCAAGCAATGAGCCTTTACGACCTTTCACCCGCATAGCGTCACCGAAAGTACAGAAAATCACCTCCGGTTTTTCAGCGATTTCAATGCACACATCAATACGCCCCATCGGCAACACGCACACCGGGCAGCCGGGGCCATGGATAAATTCGATAGAATTTGGCAACAAGCGATCCAATCCGAATTTAAAAATCGTGTGTGTGTGGCCGCCGCAAACTTCCATCAGATAAAGCGGATTATCAGCGGAAAAGTGCGGTAATTTTTCCATGAGTTTATGGAGCTGTTCGATTAAACGCTTGGCTAATGTCGGATCACGAAACTCGTCGACGAATTGCATAATCTCCCCTTATTTCCGTAACCAATTCAGCCAAGCGCCCAATCCTTCTTTTGTCATGGCGGAAAGTTGAATAATTTCAATGGTCGGATTGACCCGCTTAGCATTCTCAACGCATTTTTCCACATCAAAATTCAAATAAGGCAATAAATCAATTTTATTTAAAATCATTAATTTCGCGGCGGCGAACATATGAGGGTATTTTAGTGGCTTATCTTCTCCTTCGGTCACGGATAAAATCACCACTTTCGCCTTTTCGCCTAAATCGAATTCCGACGGACAAACGAGATTACCGACATTTTCAATAAATAAAAGCCCATTTTCCTCCGGACGTAACTTGACCAACGCTTCGGCGATCATATTGGCGTCCAAATGACAACCTTTGCCTGTATTGACTTGCAAGGCGGGAACACCGGTGGCGCGGATACGTTCCGCATCGTTTTCGGTTTGCTGATCGCCTTCGATGACATAACAAGGTCGTTTCTCTTTTAATTCATTTAATGTTGTCGTTAATAACGTTGTTTTGCCCGAACCGGGGCTGGAAACGAGATTTAGGGCTAAAATACCGTGTTTTTGAAAAAATCCACGATTAATATCGGCAAGTTGATTATTTTTGCCTAACACATCCTGCTCAATTTTTAATAAACGTTTTTGATGATCATGATCGAGGGAATGAAATTGCGAAAAAGAAAAATTCGGACGGCTTTTTTCAGCCCCCGTCAATTCGTGAGAATGAGGTAATTCACCGATTTTTACTTGATCCGGATGGCCGCAGCCACAAGTCGTACACATAATATACACTCCGTAGTCACATTTAAAACGGCAAAATTATAGCATTAAAGCCACGGCTGCGTTTGATAAAAATCATGGAAAACCATCAAACTTATACTTAGAAGGTGAATTTGACGAAAATCGACTGCATTTTTACCTCGAATAATCCGGCTTTTTGATTTCAAACGTGCGGCCATTAATTTAAATTTAGAAAAACTTGACCGATGTGTAATTAAGTATATAATGATCTTGTTTTTGATATTAGATAGTAATGAAACTTGGCTAGTGCGGCCTTCCCCCCTTTATTTTGCACTAGCCATTTTTTTGTAAATTTCGTACTATATCCCACTTTCTTCTCGTTTTTTGACCATTATGCGCAACCTTAAATTAGAGTGGGTTCTCAATCAAAAACTCAATTCGGATAAAATCAACGACTACACGCCTAACGGGTTACAAGTGGAAGGTAAGCCCGAAGTCAAAAAAATCATCACCGGTGTCACCGCCAGCCAAGCCTTAATTGACTACGCCATTGCGCAAAAAGCCGACGCATTGCTGGTTCATCACGGTTATTTCTGGAAAAGCGAAACACCTTGCATTCGCGGCATGAAAGGCAGACGAATCAAAGCCTTATTGGTGAATGACATCAATTTATACGGCTACCATTTACCTTTGGACGTTCACCCGGAGCTCGGCAATAACGCCCAACTCGCCCAATTACTCGGTATTGAAAACCTCCAACCGTTGGAACAAGGCGCGGTCAGTATTCCCGTGTGGGGCACATTAAAAGAACTACTTACCACTGAACAATTTGCCGAACGGATTGAGTGCGTATTAAACCGTAAGCCTCTAATTTGTACGGAAAACGGACCGCACTTTATCCGCAAAGTCGGCATTTGCACCGGCGGTGGACAGGGTTATATTGACCTTGCTGCGGCGCAAGGATGCGACGCATTCATCACCGGCGAGGTTTCTGAACAAACCATTCATTCCGCCAGAGAACAAGGGATTCATTTCTTTGCCGCCGGTCACCACGCTACCGAACGCTACGGTGTGAAAGCCTTAGGCGAATGGCTGGCAAAAGAATACGGCTTTGAGGTGGAATTTAAGGATATGGATAATCCGGCGTAACGGGTTAAACCAAAAAACGTTACATTGCTCAAGGCGGGCAAAACAAGTATAATCCTGCCAATTTTTTCACTAAAACAAATAGGAATAACTATGGGTTTCTTAACAGGTAAACGTATTTTAGTCACCGGTCTTGCCAGCAACCGTTCTATCGCTTATGGCATTGCAAAAGCAATGAAAGAACAAGGCGCAGAATTGGCTTTCACTTATTTAAATGAAAAATTACAACCGCGCGTGGAAGAATTCGCGAAAGAATTCGGCGCGAATATCGTGCTTCCGTTAGACGTTGCTACCGACGAAAGCATTCAAAACTGCTTTGCGGAATTAAGCAAACACTGGGATAAATTCGACGGCTTCGTGCACGCCATTGCTTTCGCACCGAGCGATCAATTAGACGGCGATTATGTGAACGCGGCAACCCGTGACGGTTATCGCATTGCCCATGACATCAGCGCGTACAGCTTTGTCGCCATGGCGCAAGCGGCGCGTTCTTACTTAAATCCGAACGCCGCATTGTTAACCCTTTCTTACTTAGGCGCAGAACGTGCGATTCCGAACTACAACGTGATGTGCTTGGCAAAAGCCTCTCTTGAAGCGGCAACCCGCGTAATGGCAGCCGATTTAGGCAAAGACGGCATTCGTGTCAATGCCATTTCTGCCGGCCCGATCCGCACCTTAGCGGCTTCCGGCATTAAAAACTTCAAGAAAATGCTGGCGACATTTGAGAAAACTGCTGCATTACGTCGCACCGTCACCATTGAAGATGTAGGCAACTCCGCCGCCTTCTTGTGCTCCGATTTGGCATCCGGTATCACCGGTGAAATCGTGCACGTTGACGCGGGCTTCAGCATCACCGCCATGGGCGAATTAGGCGAAGAGTAGTTTTTTGTTAATATTATCGGCAGGTTTCAATAACCTGCCTTTCCTTTTGTAGGGCGGACTTCAGTCCGCCGTTATTATTTTTAACGCTATTCAACTATGTTTCAAGACAATCCATTACTCGCACAACTTAAACAACAGATCCACGACAGTAAAACGCGCGTGGAAGGCATTGTAAAAGCTACAGATAAAGCTTACGGCTTTCTCGAATGTGATAAAAAAAGCTATTTTATTGCGCCGCCGGCAATGAAAAAAGTCATGCATGGCGACAAAATCAGCGCCACTATTGAAAAACAGGGCGACAAAGAACAAGCGGAACCGGAAGCCTTAATCGAGCCGATGCTTACCCGTTTTATCGCCAAAGTGCGGTTCAATAAAGACAAAAAATTACAGGTGCTTGTGGATCACCCGAACATCAATCAACCAATTGGCGCCCAGCAAGCCAAAGCCCTAAAGGAGGAATTGCAAGAAGGCGATTGGGTAGTAGCGACGCTGAAAACCCACCCGTTACGTGACGATCGTTTTTTCTATGCGCAAATCACCCAATTCATTTGTCGCGCCGATGACGAACTGGCACCTTGGTGGGTAACGCTCGCCCGTCACGAACAATCCCGCTATCCCGTCGAAGGAGCGGGGCATTATGAAATGCTGGATAACCAAACCCGCGAAGATTTGACCGCACTTCACTTTGTCACCATCGACAGCGAAAGCACCCAGGATATGGACGACGCCCTTTATATTGAACCGATTGAACAAAACAGCGAGCAAACGGGCTGGAAATTGGTGGTCGCGATTGCGGATCCAACGGCTTATATCGCCCTTGATTCACAAATCGAAAAAGATGCCAAACAACGTTGCTTCACCAACTATTTGCCGGGCTTTAATATTCCGATGTTGCCGCGCGAACTTTCCGACGAACTTTGCTCTTTAATGGCAAACGAAACCCGTCCGGCGCTCGTGTGTTACATCGAAACGGATTTAC
>CAURMH010000022.1:0-24665 GCA_963525745.1 uncultured Pasteurellaceae bacterium
AACAACAAGGTTTACTTAAGCGGGCTTATTCGGTGGATTTTGAAAAATACCACCCTGATGGTTTAGTAGAAATTTATATCGCCATTGCACCACATTGCTAAGCCCAAAGTGCGTAAAATTTTATAAAAAATGACCGCACTTGAAGGTCGTGTGGCGATAATGTGTTCCGCATCAGGACAATCTGCGGTTTTTTATGCAATGTTGAATATTTTAGAAGTCGACGATCACTTTATTTCTTCCTCTGCAGCAAAATAAGGGCATTCAAGACAGGTAATTCAGCCTGCCTCTTTGAACAACAACATATCGTAACAGAAATATGAACGGCTCATTTTGGTTTGTTGATTTTCATTTGGCTATATACAAACGAAAATAAGCTGGGTCATACCTTAATAAATTCATGTGTTGGCTCTTGATATTTCTGCCTTTGACATCATTTTGGTGTTTAGAACTATTGTTCATATAATACAATACATAATCATAGAAGTAGCATTTGATATTTTAAACGGAAAATTGAAACATTATGGCAAAACAAGACTACTACGAACTTCTCGGCATTACAAAATCTGCCGATGAAAAAGAGATTAAGCGCGCATATAAAAAGCTCGCCATACAATATCACCCGGATAGAACCCAAGGGGATAAAGCAAAAGAAGAAAAATTTAAAGAAATCCAAGAGGCCTATGAAATTCTTGCCGATAGAGAAAAACGTGCCGCCTATGATCAGTACGGACATGCTGCGTTTGAACAAGGCGGTGGCTTTGGACGAGGCGGTTTCGGCGGTGCTGACTTTAGTGACATGTTCGGCGATATTTTCGGCGATATTTTCGGCGGAGGACGTTCGCGTCAGCGCGTTGTACGGGGCGAAGATTTGCGTTACGACATAGAAATCACGCTGGAAGAAGCCGTAAAAGGCGCAACAAAGGACATTAAAATCAATACCCTTACTCACTGTGAGGCTTGTGAAGGAAGTGGGGCGGAAAAAGGTTCTAAAATAGAAACTTGTCCGACCTGCCATGGTGCCGGTCGGGTACGTCGTCAACAAGGTTTTTTTGTTACCGAAGTAATGTGTCCGACCTGTCACGGGACGGGCAAAAAAATCGAAAAAATGTGCCGCCATTGTCATGGTGAAGGGCGAGTTCATAAGAAAAAAAATCTTTCCGTTAAAATCCCGGCGGGAGTCGATACCGGTAATCAATTACGTTTATCCGGTGAAGGGGCTGTAGGTGAAAACGGCGCACCGGCAGGCGATTTATATGTGGTGATTCACGTTAAAGAACATCATATTTTTGAACGTGAAGGTAGCAACCTTTATTGCGAAGTGCCGATAAGTTTCACCATGGCAGCGCTTGGCGGTGAAATTGAAGTGCCAACATTAGACGGCCGTGTGAAATTAAAAATCCCGGAAGAAACTCAAACCGGAAAACTGTTCCGTATTCGTGGGAAAGGTGTAGCATCCGCGCGTAGCGGTTACAGTGGTGATTTGATTTGTAAAGTGATCGTAGAAACGCCGGTTCATTTAGATAAATCGCAAAGAGAGTTATTGCAAAAATTAGAGGAGAGCTTGAAAAAGAAACATAACCCGAAATCTTCTGGTTTTTTGGAAGGAGTAAAAAAATTTTTTGATAACTTAGCGAAATAATCAGCTGCTTTTAACCTTATTTTCTTTTTTAAATAGCTCGAAATGAGCTATTTTTTATTTATCATTTCTTTACAAAATAAATATCTTTTTATAAAATTTCGCACCAAAACAATATGCTTAAATTAATTAATGAAACGAAATTTACAAAATCGAAATTTCAGACATCGACGCCATATGATTATGGCGCTATTACAAGAGCAAGGCGAGGTTAGCGTTGAACATTTGGTTCGATTATTTGATACTTCGGAAGTTACTATTCGTAAGGATCTGACCGCACTTGAAGAAAGTGGTTTTTTATTGCGTCGGTACGGCGGGGCGATATTGATGCCGAAAGAGAGTATTGACGAGGCGGCGGACGAATCTCTTTCGAATCGAAAGTTAGAGATTGCGAAAAGAGCGGCTGAGCGTATTCGTGACCATCATCGTATTATCATTGACAGCGGCAGTACAACGGCAGCCTTGATTAAACAGTTAAACGATAAACAAGGTCTTGTCGTGATGACGAATTCTTTGTCGGTAGCCTCGGAATTGTGTGAACTCGAAAGTGAGCCGACGTTACTAATGACCGGCGGTACATGGGATATTCGCTCCGAATCTTTTCAAGGAAAAGTGGCGGAACAGGTTTTACGTTCCTATGATTTCGATCAGTTATTTATTGGTGCCGACGGTATTGACTTGGCACGCGGAACGACAACATTTAACGAGTTGATCAATTTAAGCCGAGTGATGGCGGATGTTTCACGTGAAGTCGTTGTGATGGTCGAGTCGCAAAAAATTGGACGAAAAATGCCGAATTTAGAATTAAGTTGGGAGCAAATTGATGTACTGATTACGGATGATGAATTGTCTGAAGCGGATAGCGAGGCAATTTTAGCTCATAATGTCGAATTAATTTGTGTAAGTGCGGTCTAAAACCGCAAAATTTTGGATTTAATATCAAGAAGGAAAAAATTTATGTGTGGTATTGTTGGTGCGGTGGCGCAGCGGGATGTGGCGGCAATTTTAGTTGACGGATTGCACCGTTTGGAGTACCGCGGCTATGATTCTGCGGGAGTTGCCGTTTTAGGCGAAGATAAAACAATGAAGATCGTGCGTTGTGTCGGGAAGGTTAAAGGGTTAGAAGACGCCCTAGCGGCAAATCCTTTAATCGGAGGAACTGGGATTGCTCATACCCGTTGGGCGACACACGGCGAGCCGTCGGAAAAAAATGCCCATCCGCATCGTTCTGGTAAAATTGCCGTCGTGCATAACGGTATTATTGAAAATTACGAAGCATTGCGTACTCAATTACAAAGCCGCGGCTATGTATTTTTATCACAAACGGATACGGAAGTTATCGCCCATTTGGTGGAGTGGGAATTCCGTTCGGCAAAAACCTTGGTGGAGGCAGTTCAGAAGACAGTAGCTCAGTTGCGTGGAGCCTATGGCACGGTCATTATGAACGAGGACGATCCGTCGCGCTTGGTGGTTGCGCGCTCTGGCAGTCCATTAGTTATCGGTTTAGGCATCGGTGAAAATTTTGTTGCTTCGGATCCATTGGCATTACTTAATGTGACACATCGTTTCATTTATTTAGAAGAGGGCGATATTGCTGAAATTACGCGCCATACGGTAACAATTTTCAATCATGCAGGAGTCCGTATTGAGCGTGAAATTCGAGAAGGTGCGTTTGATATTGATGCGGCGGATAAGGGACAATATCGTCATTATATGCAAAAAGAAATTTTCGAGCAGCCTGTGGCCATAATGAACACATTAGACGGACGAATTAATAACAGCAGCGTTAATATTGAAGCGATAGCGGCGGGCGGACAAGCAATATTAAGTGATATTCAACATATCCAAATCGTCGCTTGCGGTACTTCTTACAATGCCGGAATGGTCGCTCGTTACTGGTTGGAGTCTATCGCCGGCGTGGCGTGTGACGTAGAAATCGCGTCAGAATTTCGTTATCGTAAATTCGTAACACGCCCGAATAGTTTATTGATTACGATTTCTCAATCCGGTGAAACCGCCGATACATTGGCCGCACTTCGTCTTGCTAAGAGCGCCGGTTTTAAGGCAACCATGACTATCTGTAATGTAGCCAGTTCTTCATTGGTTCGTGAATCGGATTTTGCTTTTCTGACACGTGCGGGGGTTGAGGTTGGGGTCGCTTCAACGAAAGCCTTTACAACGCAGTTAATTTGTTTATTGTTATTGACTGCGGCAATCGGGCGGTTAAAAGGCCATATTGACGAACATACCGAGGCGCATATTGTCAGCGCATTACAACGTCTACCAGCTCAAATTGAGAACGCATTAGCTCAAATGGATTCGATGATTGAGAAATTATCCGAAGATTTTGCCGAGAAAAGCCATGCCTTATTTTTAGGTCGGGGCGAGTTTTATCCGATAGCGATGGAATCGGCGCTCAAACTCAAAGAAATTTCGTATATTCACGCGGAAGGCTATGCCGCGGGCGAATTAAAACACGGCCCGTTGGCGTTAATTGATGCCGATATGCCAGTTATTGTGGTGGCGCCAGAAAATGATTTATTGGAAAAAGTCAAATCCAATATTGAAGAAGTTCGCGCACGCGGCGGTCAGTTATATGTGTTTGCGGATAAAGACGCCGGATTTAAAGATATGCAGGGCTTTAAAACATTACTCTTTCCAAAAGTGGATGAACTGACCGCACCTATCTTTTATGCGGTGCCGCTGCAATTACTTTCATACTATGTCGCTTTAATTAAAGGAACGGACGTCGATCAACCGAGAAATTTAGCCAAATCGGTGACCGTAGAATAAATTCCAAATTTTTTGACCGCACTTTTAAAACCTGTCGCTGATGACAGGTTTTTTATTTGCCTAACAATGAAAATTTTTTTACACTATGCGCCGGTTTATCCCCTCAAACACTTTAAGTGCTACCGGTGAGTAGCGAAAGGACATCTTATGACAACAAAAGTAAATAATTATGGCTGGAAAGCCCTTGTCGGATCTTCCGTCGGTTATGCGATGGACGGATTTGATCTTCTGATTCTCGGCTTTATGCTATCCACGATTGCCGCCGATCTCGATTTAACTCCGGCTCAATCAGGTTCTTTAGTCACCTGGACGCTTATCGGCGCCGTTGCCGGCGGTATCATTTTCGGCGCCTTGAGTGATCGTTACGGACGCGTACGCGTATTAACCTGGACTATCGTACTATTTGCCGTATTTACCGGATTATGCGCTTTTGCACAAGGCTACTGGGACTTGTTGATTTATCGCACTATTGCCGGCATTGGGCTGGGTGGGGAATTCGGTATCGGTATGGCATTAGCGATAGAAGCTTGGCCTGCGCGACATCGTGCAAAAGCCGCGTCTTACGTTGCCTTAGGCTGGCAAGTCGGCGTATTGGCTGCCGCCTTATTGACGCCGCTGTTGCTCCCTTATATCGGTTGGCAGGGAATGTTCTTAATCGGCATTATTCCTGCATTTGTCGCCTGGTACCTTCGCTCCAAATTACATGAACCGGAAATTTTCATCCGGAAAAAGAACGAACAGTCAAGTCAAAAAACCGCAAAATTAGAATCCTTTAAATTACTGGTTAAAGATAAAGCGACGGCTAAAATCAGCCTCGGCGTTATCCTATTAACCTCGGTACAAAATTTCGGCTATTACGGTATTATGATTTGGATGCCGAATTTTCTCTCTAAGCAGCTCGGCTTTAGCTTAACGAAATCAAGTTTATGGACGGCCGTGACCGTTTGCGGAATGATGGTCGGCATTTGGGTTTTCGGCCGGCTGGCAGATCGATTCGGACGGAAACCAAGTTTTCTTTTATTCCAACTCGGCGCCATTGTCACCATTATCACTTATTCGCAATTAACCGATCCGACTTCAATGCTCATTACCGGCGCATTTCTCGGTATGTTTGTGAACGGCATGATGGGCGGATACGGCGCATTAATTGCAGAAGCCTACCCAACGGCGGCTCGCGCAACGGCGCAAAATGTGTTGTTCAATTTGGGGCGCGCAGTAGGGGGTTTTGGTCCCGTGGTTGTCGGTTCTATTGTTTCCGCTTATTCATTCAGTATCGCAATTGCTTTCTTAGCAATCATTTACTTTATTGACATGTTGGCGACCATTTTCCTCGTGCCCGAACTAAAAGGCAAAGCGCTCGATTAAAAGTGCGGTCGATTTTCCGCGAGAATTTTATGGGGGGTAAATCTGGCCCTTGCCGGCATGCGGGTGCGAAGACGTTCCCGATTAAGTGCCAACGCGTGTTCTGTGGGCTCATAATCCAGCCATAATGTGGCTTCCTGAGGTAGGTTTTCGTTCCAAATGTATTGCACATTAAACCCACGTGCTTTACATTCTGCGTGAAGAAGATCATACCTCTTTTTCAAAAAAGCCATTTTATTAAAGAAAAACCGAACGTGACCTTCACCCAATTTATATTCCGTCGGTTGGCCTTTTAAATGAAATTTTCCTTTTGCAACGGCATTAGGAATCCGCGTCAATTCGCGATGTTCGGCAAGTAAATGTTGATCACATAATTCTGCGGGCGGAACAAGATTGATTCGAGTCATAATTTTATATAAAACAAAAGAAGAAACCGGGACAATATGTTTTGTTAGGTATTTTAACGCGAAATCACGCTTCACTCACGATCCTCATTTCTCAAATTTTTAAACCCGGCTTAATCCGCTCTAAATTCAGTCACATTCGTGACTAACTTTTGGGGAACATTTCTCGCTTCAAAAATAACAATCCGCAAGGGAAAGAGGCGGATTGTTATTATGGTTTTGTTTAGGGATTAATTATTCCGATTATTTTCAAAGGATTTGTCTTGAGGAAGTACTAAATTAAGCATTAAGGCAAGTAATGAACCGACCGTAATTCCCGAACCTAATACTTCTCTGAAAAATGCAGGTAGTTTTTCCAATAACTCGGGGCGAGTCGTAACGGCCAGACCGCAGCCGATAGAAATGGCAATAATCAGACCATTTCTGCGGCTTCGCTCCACTTTATCCAACATTTGAATACCAGCGGCGATAATCATCGCGAACATCATTAATCCGGCACCGCCCAGAACGGGTAACGGAATAGAAACGATTAACGCACCAAATACCGGAAATAGCCCCGCCAACGCTAATAACACGCCTGTTAGCGCAACGACATAACGACTAGCTACGCCGGTTAAGGATATTACGCCGATATTTTGTGAAAAAGATGAGAAGGGGGTTGTGGACATAATTGCAGCAAATGCGGAGCCTAAACCATCGGCAAGAACGCCACCGCGTAAATGCTTACCGGTGATTTCCGTTTGGGTGGCATTGCCCAGAGCAAGGAAGTTGCCACTGGATTCTACGATGGTTACAAGATAAGCGATTGACATGCCGATAATGCCGGAAATCGGGAATGAAAGACCAAAATGCAGCGGCTGCGGCACCGCGAAAGTTTGTGCATTTAACACGCCGTCAAAATTGACCCAACCGAGCATAAGCGCAACGACATATCCGCTCATCATACCAATAACGATTGCCGCGGCCGAGAAAATACCTTTCCCCCATTGAACTAAAATGACAACTAAAATTAATACAAAGCCGGCCATCATCAAATTTTCCGGTGTCGCATAATTTGCATCGCCGCGTTGTCCGCCGGCAAACCAATCTACGGCAACGGGAATCAGGCTTAAACCAATCATTGTCACAACCGTTCCTGTCACGACAGGAGGGAAAAGTTTGCGAATATAAGGCATGAAAAAGCTACCGATAATCATCACTAAAGAACCGACTAATGAAGCGCCTAAAATGCCTGCGACGCCGTGTTCGCTAAATCCGATGGCTAATGCGGCGGCAACAAAAGTAAAACTGGTTCCCATCACGCTCGGTAAACGAATACCAATAGGGCCTAACCCGCGACATTGAATAAATGTGACGACCCCGGAAATCAGCAACGCCGAATTCACCAGTGTAATCGTGTCTTCGGTAGGCAGTTTTAAAACATTACCAATCACTAACGGAACAGCGATAATACCGCCCAATGCGGCTAATAGATGTTGAGCGGCGAGTAACAGGCTTAGGCCAAACGGCGGCTTGTCCTCCACCGAATAAAGAAGATGGTTGTTCATAGACGATCCTGAAAATAAAAGAGTGCGGATTATACTGAAAAAAGTTAAAAAGGAAAACGTTTGCGTAACACAAAGCGCGGTCAATTTTTTTAAAAATTTTCTTGAAAGAAATCTGTTTATTCTACGCAAAATAATGGCGAATCGCTTCATGCATTTGATCCAACATATCGTAGCGTTTACGATACATGGAGCGTTTTTTACTGGCAATTTCATCCAACGATTTTCGCTCAATATAAGTCGGTAAAGCCCAATATTTGCCGGTGAGTTCACCTTCATTTTCGCGCCAGAATTCATCATAATTAAACACAATATCTTTTTTGGCCGATAAACGATTTTTACCTTGATAGCGGTGCGGAATGCCCAACAACTGCCAATGTTGTTGTTGCGCAAATTCTCTGAACACATTCATTAGCATAAACATCGGACGAATGCCATGCAGTTCTTTTGTTGCTTGCTTAACGACTTCGGCCGCATTTTCATAACGCGGTCCCTGAATTGATGCGATAAGCAACTTATTCGCTTCCAACAATGTAAAAGAAGCATCATAAATACGTTGTTCATCTTGATTACGAAGATTAATAGAAAAAAAACCTTCGAAAGAATCAATGTAATTAATACTCAAATTTACGCGCAAATTATCCGTTAATTGACTCAAGCAAATATTTTGTTGTTGAAGCAGCGCTCGGCAGCGAGTTTCACCCAAATATTGCACCATCAAATCTAAATTTTTCAGCATAGTTTCCAAACGCTGTTGCGCGTTAAAACGTTTATCGCAATAAACTCGCAGCAAAGAAGTAAAGCCATATCCCCGTTGAAATAACGGAATCCATAAAGGATGGGCATTAAGATAATCAATTAATCGCTTACATTGCTTTCGATATAAAAAAGAATAAACCACATAGCGAAAATGCTCGCGCAAACGTTTTTTGAACGGTTGATTTTTGGCATTAGGATACATTTCGTTAAAAGAAGGATAAGCAATTTGATTTAGTGGATTCGGCATAATTCGGCTGATGTTTTTGATTTCATTTGTGGCGCAATTCTAGCATTTTTTCACTGGATTTGCATGATGAAAGGCGGAGGGATTTAAAAGATGACACCACATTAGAAAAAAGATACCATTCCCTCTTCTCTTTCCAAAACAATCTTTTTATGCAATCCACAACAATCTATTCGGTGACGCAATTGAACGGCCTTGCCCGCCAATTATTAGAAACCAATTTTAACCAGATTTGGTTAACCGGCGAGATTTCTAACTTTACTCAACCGGTATCGGGACATTGGTATCTGACCTTAAAAGACGAAAATGCTCAGGTACGTTGCGCGATGTTTAGAATGAAAAATAGTCGCGTCACCTTCCACCCGCAAAACGGCGTGCAAGTTCTTGTACGCGCCTCAGTCAGTTTATACGAGCCGCGCGGTGATTATCAACTCATCATTGAAGCGATGCATCCTGCCGGGGAGGGACTGTTACAGCAAAAATTTGATGCATTGAAAATGAAATTGGCAGCGGAAGGATTATTTGCCCAACACCTCAAAAAGCGTCTCCCTGATTTTCCCAAAAGGATCGGTATTATTACTTCCGCCACGGGCGCTGCATTGCAGGATATATTAAATATTTTGGCACGCCGCGATCCGAGTCTCGGTATCGTTATTTATCCGACGCCAGTACAAGGAACGGAAGCAACCGCCGAACTTGTTCAAATGATCGAACTGGCGAATCTTCGTCGTGAAGTTGATGTTCTCATTGTCGGTCGAGGTGGCGGTTCGCTGGAAGATCTTTGGTGCTTCAACGAAGAAGCCGTCGCTCGTGCGATTTTTAATTCCGCTTTACCGATTATCAGTGCGGTCGGGCATGAAACCGATGTGACTATAGCGGATTTTGTCGCGGATTTACGCGCGCCGACGCCTTCGGCCGCCGCAGAACTTGTCAGCCGAAATCAGGAAGAATTATTACAGCAGCTGTTTTATAAAAAGCAGCGTTTGGAGATGGCGATAGATCGCCTGCTTCACAATTGGCGGCAACGCTTACAACATCAAATCACCAGACTACATAATCAACATCCGCGCAATCAATTGCGTCTGCAAGCAAATAAAGCGACACAATTGCGCCATCGGCTAGAACTCGCTATGCAGCATCAATTAGAAAAAACTCAGCGAAATTTGACCGCACTTTTCCGCCGCCTAAAGACGAATCCTCTGCCTTATCATCTCTATTCGCTGCGGCAGAAAACAGCACAATTAAAAGTACGGCTAAATTTAAGCATCGATCGTGAATTGAAACATCGACAAAATCAATTAGCCGGTTTGGCTGGAAAATTAGATGGCTTAAGTCCTTTGAAAACCCTTGCACGCGGTTATTCAATTACCGAAGATATGCAAGGCATACCGCTGAATAGCATACGTCAGGTACAACCTAATATGCGAATCAAAACGCGTTTTATTGACGGCGAAATCGTTAGCTGTGTGATAAAAGAATAGCGCTCATTCAACAAATGTTTTTCATCGCCATTCTGTCAAAATTTTTGTGACTCGGTTCAAAAGTCTGATAGAAAGTAAAAAAACGCTATTTTTTTTATGCCTGATTAAGCGTATTCTGTTGCGCGTAATAACTTATTCGGTGGGAAAAATGTCAAATTTTCATCAATTCGGTCAGAATGACCTGCAAATTTTAAAGGAAGAATCTTGCTATGACGGATTCTTTAAACTAAAAAAAATTGAATTTAAGCACAAATTATTTTCCGGCGGCGAAAGCGGGGTTGTGGTGCGTGAGCTATTGGTTAAAGGCGCGGCTTCTGCCGTCATTGCTTATGATCCGCAACAAGACGCCGTTGTATTAGTGGAGCAAGTTCGTATCGGTGCTTATGATCCGACCTCTTCAAAATCACCTTGGTTACTGGAATTAATTGCCGGCATGATTGAACAAGGCGAAACCCCTGAGCAAGTAGCCCTACGCGAAAGCAAAGAGGAAGCCGGTTTAGAAATTCAACATTTAACCCATTGTTTGAGCATTTGGGATAGCCCGGGCGGCACCGTCGAACGTGTACATTTATTCGTCGGTATGACAGATAGTCGCAAAGCAACAGGCATTCACGGATTAAGTGAAGAAAACGAAGATATTCGCGTACATGTGGTGGCGCGTGAACAGGCGTATCAATGGATCAACGACGGAACCATTGATAACGGCACCGCGGTGATTGGTTTACAATGGCTGCAACTAAACTATCAACGCTTACAGCAACAATGGGCAAGCGCTTCATAAATGGGAAAGGAATAATGATATGTTAACCAGCTTTGTCGCGGAAGAAATCAAACCGGTTATCAAGTTACTACAGATCACGGATTCGCATTTATTTAAAGACGAAAAATCCTCGCTGTTGGGCGTCAATACACACGCCAGTTTTGCTCAAGTTCTAGCAGAAATTAACGCCGAATCATTTGATTTTGATTTCGTCTTGGCAACGGGGGATTTGGTTCAGGACAATAGCGATGAAGGTTATCATCGCTTTTTTGACATGATTAAAACATTGAATAAGAACGTTTTTTGGATTCCCGGAAATCATGACTTTCAGCCTAAAATGTTTGATATTCTGGCGCATGATCCGGTGCTTTCCGTCAAACATCTCCTCCTCGGCGCCCATTGGCAGATTTTGTTATTGGACAGTCAAGTCTTTGGCGTTCCACATGGACGGCTAAGTCAATATCAACTGGATTGGCTGCAGGCAAAACTTAAGGACAATCCAAACCGCTACGCCCTTGTCGTATTACACCACCATTTACTTCCGACAAACTGCGCGTGGCTTGATCAGCATAATTTGCGCAACGGGCAGGATTTATATGAAATCCTTGCGCCGTTCCCTTTTGTCAAAGGTATTTTATACGGGCATATCCATCAACAGGTAGACAGCGAATGGCACGGTTATCAAATTATGGCGACGCCATCGACCTGTATTCAATTTAAACCGGACAATAATACATTCACATTAGACAGCCTACAGCCGGGATGGCGCGAAATTGAACTTTACCCTGACGGGCGCATCTTGACTCGAGTAAAACGAATCCGATACAAGAAATTTCTTCCCGACATGCAAGAGGGAGGATACTGATCCGCCCTAACCATTCAAAAGGACGGGAAAGTGCGGTCAATATTCGGAACGTTTTTACACTAAACGGCGTCTTCGTTTTCTTCACCAGTGCGAATTCGAATGGCTCTCGCCACGTCATACACAAAAATTTTACCATCACCGATTTTCCCTGTTCGACAGGTTTCCATAATGGTTTCAAGGCATTGCTCCAGCAATTCGTCCGGCACCACGATTTCCATTTTGACTTTCGGCAAAAAATCCACCATATATTCCGCGCCGCGGTACAGTTCCGTGTGGCCTTTTTGACGCCCGAAACCACGCACTTCCGTCACCGTCATGCCGCCAATACCAAGATCAGAAAGATTTTCACGCACATCATCCAATTTAAACGGCTTAATAATCGCTTCAATTTTTTTCATTTTATTTCTCCATTTTAAGATTGCGTTTCACGTCGGGCAGATTTCGGACGAAAACTCTCGATAATTTCCGCACGCGTATCAATATACAAGCCGTTAATCAACTGCAAACAATAGGGCACCGCACTGAAGATGCCTTTCACCAACACATTGCCCTCTTTGTCTTTCACGCCTTCCAGCGTTTCTTTAATCGCTTTCGGTTGCCCCGGCAAATTCAAAATCAAGCTGTTTTTGCGAATCACGCCTGTTTGGCGCGATAAAATCGCCGTCGGCACAAAATGCAAACTCACTTGACGCATTTGTTCGCCAAAACCCGGCATTTCACGATCGGCCACCGCAAGTGTCGCATCCGGCGTGACATCGCGTTTTGCCGGGCCGGTGCCGCCCGTGGTTAAAACAAGGTGGCAGCCCAGCTCATCCACCAATGCTTTCAGGGTTTGTTCGATGATCGGTTGCTCATCTGGAATTAATCGAGTTTCCACCTCAAAAGGATCGATCAACGCTTGTTCTAACCAAGCCTGTAATTCGGGAATGCCTTGATCTTGATACACGCCAGTTGAAGCGCGATCAGACACAGAAACTAAGCCAATTTTTAAAAGTGCGGTCATAATTTTCCTCGTTTTTGTTGGATAAGTTTGGGGTATTTTACCTGCGGCATCAGCTTTTGCCAAAAGGCAATATCGACACACAGCATAAAATTGAACAAATTTTACAAAAATATTGTACAAAAAAAAAACAATGTATAATCAAGCGGAATTTTGATTAATATTATTGGGGAGAAAAAATGACTTCAAAATCAAATAAATATGCTGTTTGGATAGATATTACAGCCACGATTTTCTGTGTGCTGTTATTTGCTTATTCATTACCTTCCACAATGGAAGGTCTGGTAATGCCAATAACTAAAGCATCTATTCCTATTCTTCCCGAGTGTTTAACCCCATCAAAGCAATCTATTGATTTTTATACCCCAATTGTAATTATTGTACTTTGTGTTTTTATTGCTATATCTCAGAGATATTTGAATGAAAAATGGGCAGAAAGGACTAATATTGGACTCGCTACAGCTATTGCATCCATATTATTGTTCCTTTTCTACTTCAACTATGTTTCAGATTTCGAAAATAATATCGCACCACGTTTATGCCTCTCAGACACTAATTGGCAATCATACTTATATGCCGGTATTGCATCAATTACGCCGGCTGGGGGAGCGTTTTTTAAAATAACCGATACTGTCAATAAATTTAAAACTGTATATTCAAACAACAATCAATAGGAGAAACCTTATGTATAAAAAAGTAATTGCATTAGCTGCATTAATGGCATTGAGTTCTTTTGCCCAAGCTGAAACTATGCAAGAATTTGAGCGAGCTAGAGTTGGGGGTGAAAATATTTATACTCTCATTAGTCGTGATCCATCAGCTACTTCAGAATCAAAAAAACTAGCAAATGATCTTCGTGAAAGTTTAGGGCGCGAACAATTAATAATTGCCCTTATTTATTATTTTGACGGAAAAAATTTTCAAAAAGAGCATCCTTCTCTAGCTAAAAAATTAAAAATATCTGATTTAAGTAAAGTAAAACAAGACATAAGCAAAAGCGTTTTATATGCTAAAATGTCCTGCAAAAATGGCAATGAAGATGGATGTACTATACTCAAAGGAGCACAAGAGGGTTGTGATAACGGCAATAAAGATCTATGTGAATTCTTAAATCAATAACTATAAACCAAGACAGATTATCTTTCATAATCTGCCTTATTTTTTTAAAACGGAAACAATACAACAACCATTTTGTACACGAATACCACCGTTGATTTTGTTCATCACTCGGTTTATAGTGGGCGCGTAATAGCACAGGAGAATGATTATGCTCAAAGAAAAAGGCTATGATGAATTTTTAGCGGAAAAAATTCGTCGTGCCGATGAAGATATTAAAGCCGGTCGAGTATTAACGCTCGAAGAATCTAAACGACAAGCACTTGCCAAACTTGAACGCAAAGCACAGGAATTTGCCGAAATAGATAACCGCGCTTATGCATAAGATTATCGTTACCGAAGAAGCACAAAATGACATCAATCATATTGTGGAAAATGTTGCTGAATTTACTTACTCTTTTACAAGCGGGCTGAAACTCTACGAAGATCTCTATGCCAAGATCGACATGATCGCATTTATGCCGTCAGTTCGGCCATGCCGATAGATTTGGCATGTTCATCAAAAGATTGCGGTTTAATTTCTGCCGGTTCTAATTGATGGTCTTGACAAAATTCGGTTAAATTAAAATCTTGCCGACCGATATCGATCATCAAAATATCTTTTTCATGAATTTCAGAAGTGCTGAGCGGCATCGTATAAATCGGGCGGAAACGTTTCCAACGTTCAATGGCCAACACATTTAAGCCGTAGTTGGAGCGCAAACGCGTACCAGTGTCTTTTATCAATTCCGCATTCACCATCAGATTCGGCGCCATTGCAATTAATGTCATCATACCGCTGATCAGACCCGCTACGGACAGTGGCATCATTAAACGCTTCGGCGAAAGATTCATGCGTCGACAAATCATGAGCACAACAGGAATAAAAATCGCCACCATGCCGGTCGAACTCATAAAGGCGCCCAAACCCGCCACGGCCAACATGAGTAAAATTAACACTTTCGGTTTCACTGTCGCCGGCAAGTTTTAAAATATTTTCGCTCACCTGATAGGCCAAGCCGGTTCTCACTAAGCCTTCACCCACAATAAATAACAAAGCAATCAAAATAACATTGGGATCGCTAAATCCGGCAAAAATTTCATTGGTGGTAAGAATACCGCTCAAATAAAACGCGGTCATCACTAATAACGCCACAACATCCATGCGAATTTTATTGCGTACAAAAAGAAGCACGGCGATAACAAGCAAGGTAAGCGTCCAAAACAAGGAGCTCATCCAAACCGTATTGGTGAAAACTGTGTTCATCATGTCTCCTTATTTGCTAACGATTTTCCAACGCTTTCCTGACCGGCGCAAAACTGCGCCGATATTGCGGCAAAGCCCCCAATTGCGCTAATTTTTCCAAATGTAATTTAGTCGGATAACCTTTGTGTTGGGCAAAACCATATTCGGGATAAAGACGATCCATTTCATCCATTTCCTGATCCCGTGCTACTTTTGCCAAAATAGAAGCTGCGCTGATTTCCGCTACCAGCATATCGCCTTTAATAACCGCTTGGGCGGGCAAATCAAGATTGGGTGGCAGCCGATTACCATCGACTAACACAAAGTGCGGTCGAATTTTTAATGATTTTATCGCCCGTGTCATCGCTAATAACGAGGCATGCAAAATATTCAAGCGATCAATTTCCGTCGGTTCCGCCCGCCCTAAGGCCCATGCCAAGGCTTTTTCTTTAATTTCTTCCGCAAGGAGGCGCCGCTTTTTCTCCGACAGCTTTTTGGAATCCGTTAACCCGATAATCGGTATCTTCGGATCTAAGATTACCGCCGCCGTCACCACGGCGCCAACTAAAGGCCCCCTGCCGACTTCATCAACGCCGGCAAACAAGGTGTATCCCGACGGATAATTAAACGCCATGGTTATTCTCCAATAAATCCACTACCGCCTGCGCGGCTTGTTTATCCGCACTACATCGGATCATTTGGTGTAGTTCGGTAAAACGTTGAATCAAAATGCGACGATTTTCGACCGCACTTTTCTCTTCGCCAAGATAACGTGTAAGTTGCTCCGCCATTTTTTGCGGCTCGCACTCGTCTTGGATCATTTCCGGCACCAACATTTCATCCGCGAGCAAATTCGGCAGGGAAATATATTTGCTTTTCACTAAGCGTTTTGCCAAGCAGTAAGTGAGCGGTTTCATTTTATACCCCACCACCATCGGCGATTTGCACAACATCGCTTCCAGCGCCGCCGTCCCTGAAGCAAGTAACGTCGCTTCCGCAACAATCATTGCTTGGCGCGCATGACTATCAATCAAATGCATTTCTAAATCCGGCGCAATCTGTGCTTTGATTTGTTCAAATTGGTGGCGCCGTTTGGAATTTACTAATGGTACAAGAAATTGTAAATCAGGGAATTGGTTTTTCAATAAAAGCGCCGTTTTTAAAAACGGGGCCGTCAAAAATTCCACTTCAGAACCGCGGCTTCCCACAAGAAGAGCTAAATAACGTCCGTTTGGATCAATGTTAAGGCATTGACAGGCCTCAAGGCGATTCGGCTTAAGGGGAATTGCATCCGCCATCGTGTGACCGATAAAACGACATGGCACATTAAATTTATCATAAAAAGCCTTTTCAAAGGGTAAGAAGGCTAAAACTTGATTCGTCGCTTGAGCAATTTTATGAATTCGATTCTGCCGCCATGCCCAAACAGAGGGGCTAACATAATGAATCGTTTTAATCCCCTGTCTTTTCAATTTAAGCTCAACATCAAGATTAAAATCGGGCGCATCAATGCCAATATACACATCGGGCTTTTCACGCAGCATTGTTTCAATGACTTGTTGACGAATTTTTAATAACCGCGGCAAATGTCTCAGTATTTCGACTAATCCCATGACGGAAAGCGCTTCTAGATCGACCAACGTGTGACAGCCTTCTGCCATCATCTGCGGACCGGCAATGCCGATGAAGCGGGCGTTCGGATAATGCATTTTAAGCCGGCGGATCAATCCTGCGCCGAGAATATCACCCGACACTTCGCCGGCGACAAGCGCAATAAGAGGATTTTCCTTTATCATTCGATTTACCTTAAAAAATGACCGCACTTTAGAAGCTTAGGTGCGGTCATTATTTTATACTCTACAGTAGCCTATGATGGAATGTCATGTGCAAAAATTAGCGGATAATCCCACGTGTTGAACGCTTAAAGAAATCCAAAAAGAAACTAATCGCCGACTCGGTCTGCGCAATTTGCTCAATTTCAGGCATGACTTCTTCCAAAGTCTTTCCGCTTCGATAAATGAGTTTATAAACATTACGAATAGCATGTAAGGTCGGCTTATCAAAGCCTCGGCGTTTCAAGCCTTCTAAATTAACGCCGAATGGCTGAGCATGGTTCCCCTGAGCCATCACGTAAGGGGGAACATCCTGACTAACCATCGAACCGCCGCCTAACATCACATGCGCACCGACAATAACAAATTGGTGAATAGCCGACATTCCACCGACGATCACAAAATCATCTAATTCAACATGGCCGGCAAGCGTGGCATTATTTGCTAAAATACAGTTATTTTTAATTTGGCAATCATGAGCGATATGGGAATTGATCATTAATAGGTTATCATCCCCAATGCGGGTAACGCCTCCCCCTTGAATCGTGCCACGATGAATTGTGACATGTTCGCGAATTTTATTGCGATTTCCAATAATCGTTTTCGTCGCTTCGCCTTTATATTTTAAGTCCTGATTAACTTCACCGATACTCGTAAATTGGTAGATCTCGTTATCTTCACCGATGGTCGTATCGCCTTTCACAACAACATGTGAATTTAAGATCGTCCTGGCCTTAATTTCGACTGTCCCTTCAATAATACAGAAAGGGCCGATAACAACGTCCTCACCGATAACAGCCCCCTTGGCGACAAGCGCCATCGGGTGAATTTTCGCACTTGGATGGATCATAATTTGTCCTTAATTATCTACGAGCGCACATTAATTTCGCTTCACAAGCTATCTCGCCATTTACTGTCGCTACACCGGTGAATGCAGTAATTCCACGACGTTCTTTAATCACCTGAACCATCAATTCCATTTGATCGCCCGGGAGGACAGGGCGCTTAAAACGAGCTTCATCAATTCCTGCAAAATAAAACAATTCGCCGCCTTTGATTTCGTGCGTCTTAAATGCCAATATTCCCATTGATTGCGCAAGTGCTTCAAGAATTAACACACCGGGCAAAATCGGTTCGGCAGGGAAATGTCCGGTAAAACAAGGCTCATTCACACTGATATTTTTAATTGCTTTTAGCCATTCGCCTTCTTTGTAATCCACTACGCGATCGACTAATAAAAATGGATAGCGGTGCGGTAATAATTGCATGATTTCTTTTGCTTCAATCACTTTACTTGCTTGAATTTCTGACACGTTAGATACCCTTATAGAAAAATAAAATGGGCGAATTATACGACATTTATATTATAAAAGAAAATTCACATACGATTTAGGTTAAATCGACGGCTTTACTCACCTTCTTTTCCAAAGCTTTCAAACGCTTATTCATTGTATCAATTCCTAGTGTCAAGGCTGCCGTTTTACGCCACTCTTTATTCGTTTGCAGTGGAATCCCGGAGGAATAAACGCCAGGTTCGGTTATTGGTCTCATCACCATTCCCATCCCCGTAATTGTGACCTGATCGCAAATTTCCATATGCCCGTTAATCACACTTGCGCCACCAATCAAACAATAACGGCCGATCGTTAAACTTCCCGCCATAATCACACCGCCGGCAACAGCCGTTCCGGTGCCGATATGTACGTTATGAGCAATTTGACAAAGATTGTCAATTATCACGTTATCTTCAATCACCGTCGCATCCAATGCCCCGCGATCAATACAGGTGCAAGCGCCAATTTCCACATTATTACCGATAATCACTTGCCCAACTTGTGGAATTTTTACCCAACGACCTCGATCATTCGCATATCCGAATCCATCACCGCCAATCACCGCACCCGACTGAATCAAACAATTATGCCCAATTTCAACTTCATGATAAATCGTAACATTCGCCCAAAGTTGAGTGTTGTCGCCGATTTTGGTATTTTTTCCAATGAAACAGTTAGCGCCAATGACGACATTATCGCCGAGCATAACGCCCTCTTCTATGACCGCATTAGCACCGATAGAAACATTTTTACCCAAAGAAACGCGCTCGGAAATGACCGCACTTTTAGCGATCCCCTGCGCGGCCTTTGGCGTTGTATCCATATATTGAGCCAAAATAGCATAGGCCACATAAGGATCTTTAACAATCATCAAGTTACTTTCCGGTGAACAATATTCTACATCGGCTTCCGAAACAATTAAAATTCCTGCTTTTGACTGAGAAAGAGAGGCGCGAAATTTCGCATTAGAGATAAAACTAAGTTGAGAAGGGGTCGCCTTGTCTAAAGGCGCGATATTTTCAACAACGACATCGGCGTTGCCACGAATGACAGCGCCGACTTGAGTTGCTAATTCTTGTAAAGAATAGGTTTTTTTCATTATGAAAACCTATTATTTTTTTGCTTGAGATGGAATGCTTTTTAGAACTTCTTCCGTAATATCTTTTCCATCAATCGCAAAAACAACCGAATTTGCATCTAAAACATAGGTGTAACCTTTTTGTTTAGCCAAATTATTTGTTGCCGTTTGAATGCTTTCTAACAATTTTGCACGTTCTTCATTTTGACGTTTGTCACTTTGAACTTGGAACTCTTGAACTTTTTGTTCATGTTCTTGTACCAATTTATTAATTTGCGCTTCTTCGTTGGCACCTAATTTTGCAATTTCGTCTTGACGTTTTTGAATATCGGCTTGACGTAAACGGGAAGCCTCTTTTTGTAAAGACTCAATTTTCGCATCTATTTTCTTACGCGCATCAGCCATTTTGGCATCAATACTCTTTTTATTTTCTGCAAGTTTATCCGCAATCGGTTTTAGTTCAGCATCCAATTTATCCGCTACCGCTTGGCGATCCGGATGGTTTTGGAACAAATATCCCGCATTAATGAATGCAATATTTTCATCCGCATTGGCAAAGCCGGAAGCTAACGCTAATGCCATTGAAAGTGCGGTCACTTTTACAATACTTTTCATAATAAATTTTCCTTTAATAAATATTCTTGTTAATTTTTCTTGCACTGTACCGCTTAGTAGGAGTACAGAACACTCGGTTTGACTTATTTCGACTAAATAAGTTCAAATTCATTAGAACGAACCGCCAATGCTGAATTGGAATTGTTCGACATCATCATTTTCATATTTTTTCAGTGGTTTTGCGTAAGAGAAAACCAACGGTCCGATTGGTGATTGCCATTGGAAGCCAACCCCGGCGGAAGCACGAACACGGCTTGCTTTACTATAATCCGGCAAATTAGGGAACAACGCTTTATCCTGTTCCTTCCATTTTGTATTCCATACGCTTGCCGCATCGACAAATAGTGATGTTCTGACACTGTTTTGATTTTTTTCGGCCACAAATGGCGTCGGCACGATTAATTCCGCACTAACTGTGGCGATAGCGTTACCGCCGATTACATCCGTACTTGGTTGCCAATAAGGATTACCTGACGAATCCTGTCTTAAATAAATCGCATTCGGACCAATCGCACCATACGCAAAACCGCGTAAGGAGCCGATTCCGCCGGCGCTATAAGTTTGATAGAACGGCAAACGTTTTCCGCCAAATCCGTTCGCATAACCCGCACCTAATTTTCCTGATATCACCCATGTGTGATCACGATTTAACGGATAGTACCCCTGAACATCCGCATTCAATTTGTAATATTTATTATCCGAGCCCGGAATTGTTACGCGCGCTCCTAATGTCGCTCTTACCCCTTTTGTCGGGAAATAACCGCGATTTAAGCTATTGTAGTTCCAACCGAAAGAAAAATCATAATCCTGCGTTTTGATTTTGTTGGTTGCAAAATTCATGGAATCTAAATAAAGCTGACGGCTATATTCTATTTCAAAATTACTAATTTTATTGTAAGCATACCCCAGCCCGACATAATAGGAGTTATTTTCATTCACCGGGAAACCGAGCGTCAAATTACCGCCGTAGGTCGTACGCTTATAGTTAGAGGAAGTATTACTATCGGAGTTATCATAATCCTCATAGAATACGTTACCGCCGAGACTGACGCCGTCTTTAGTAAAGTACGGTTCGTTATAGCCCAAGTTAATGGTTGTTCCGTAATCGTTTCGAGTTCCTCCTAAGCTAACGGAAGCGCCGGTACCTAAGAAGTTATCCTGTTTTACACTGGCTTGATAACTGATACCGCTTTCGGTTCCGTAGCCGACACCAAAGTTAATACTCCCCGTATTACGCTCTCTGACTTTATAAATCACATCAACAGTATCGTTTTCTCCCTTAACAGGCTCAATTCGACTTTCTACCGAATCAAAAAATCCGGTACGATCCAAGCGTATCTTTCCTAATGCGACAAGCTGAGCGTTATACCACGCACTTTCCTGTTGACGCATCTCTTGACGAAGTGTACTGTCCGCCGATACGGTATTTCCTTCGAACCGCACTTGACGGACGGATAAACGATTACCGGCATCAACAACAAAAGTAATTGATAATGTCCTATTAGCATCATTGAAATCAGGAACAGCATTAACGGTCGCACTACCGTATCCTCGCTCGCCCAATTTGGCTTTAATCGCCTCTTCAACGGCTTGAATATCATTACGACGGAAAGTATCGTTATAATGCAACGTAGCAAGCAGCGGTTGTAGCTCCTCTGCCATACCGCCGACATTACCGACAATACGGGCGCTACTTAAATCGTATTGTTCTCCCTCATAAATATCAATGGTCGCATCGACATCCGTTTGCTCTTTATTAACTTGAACATTCGAACCAGTAATCTGCGCCTTGGCATATCCATTATTTAAATAATAGCTATGAATGGCCTGAATATCCTTTTCAAATTGCGTATCATCAAAACGGTACCCCCAAAGCTTCCACCACGCATCAGGCTGAAGTTCCATCTGCTCCTGCAAAGTGCTACTGGAAACAGCATTATTACCGTTAAATATAATAGACTGGAATCTGGCAGTATCGTCTTCATCAATTTGAACCACCACTTCGGCGTGGTTATTCGGTAATGTATTAACGATCGTATCGACTTTAGCGTGATAACGCCCTACGCTTTTATAATGTTCCAATACACTTTTACGAAACTCTTCCAAACGGGCCCGATTTAAAATATCACCGGTTTTAAAGCCGTTTGCATCCAAATTTTGTCTCAATGCCTCCGTCGGTAATACAGAGTTACCTTTAATAACGACATCCGCAATAATTGGCTTTGGAATGACACTAATGACTAACGTATTCGCCTGCTGATAAGCTTTAATATCATCAAACTGACCGCTTACAAACAAAGAACGCACTAAATTTGCCACGTCATTATCGTTCACGCGTTGTCCGGCATGAACCGGCAAAGCGGCAAGAATATTATCATGTAGCTCGCCTTGTACGCCATCAACACGAATATCCTTCACCACGAATGGTGCCGCAGAAGCACTCACCGCACTACCGAATAATAAACTTGCAACGAGAAATTTTTTCATGGACTATATCCTACTGATAAATATTAAATAATCATAATCGTAAAAAATCATTAAAAAGGGCGAAGACGGTTAACATCAAAAGCAACAACGCCCCGAGACGATAGCTCAAATTTTGCACCCGCTCAGACACGGGACGCCCCTTAACGGCTTCCGCGGCCAAAAAGGCAAGATGGCCGCCATCTAACACCGGCAGTGGAAATAAATTCATAATCCCTAAATTTACACTAATCAATGCCATAAAACTTAAAAAATAAACCAACCCGATACTGGATGAAGCACCCGCGCCTTTAGCAATAGAAATAGGACCGCTTAAATTATTAAGTGATAAATCGCCGGTAAACAGTTTACCAATAACCCTTACCGTCAACAAAGATAACTGTGCTGTTTTTTCTATGCTCTTTTGTAGAGCGTCAAGAATATCATATTTTAATTCAGTGCGGTACTCTTCGGCAATATTTAAAAAAGTCGGGCTAATACCGACAAACCATTGCCCTTTATCATTTTTCTCCGGCGTAATCATTTTCAAAGAGGCGCTTCCCCCACGTTCAATCGTAATCGGGAAGGGATCACCTTTGCGAACCTTTTCGACAAAATTGCGCCACGAAAGTGCGGTCGATTTTTCCGATAAAATAATATCGCCAACTTGTAATCCGCTTTTCCAAGCAGGCGATCCCTCAACCACCCGAGAAATTTTCATCTCAACTTTAGATTGCACCGGGGTTATACCTAGCGATTCAAAAGCAATTTCCGTATCAGGATTAAAACGCCATCCGCTCAAATTTAAAAATTTATGTGTCTCAATCTGCGAATCAAGGGATAGTAAAGTGAGCGTCACATTCGAGCTTCCCATTTTCGTCGCTAAAATCATATTAATTGTCTCCCAATCGGGAGAAGTTTCGCCGTCAATGGCAATAATTTGATTGTTGGGTTGAATATCGGCCTGTTGTGCAATGGAATACGGAACAACCTCAGCAATAACCGGTTTCACCGCAGGAATGCCGATTAAATAAACAATCCAATAAGCAAAAACGGCAAAAATAAAATTTGCCAGAGGACCGGCGGCAATCACAAATGCACGCTGTAATACGGTTTTATTTTCAAAGGCGCGCGCTTTTAGCTGAGGCGGAACTTCTTCTTGACGCCCATCAAGCATTTTGACATAGCCGCCAAGCGGAATCATGGAGAAGGCAAATTCGGTTCCCTGCTTATCCGTATACTTCCACAGCACCTTACCAAAGCCGATAGAAAAACGATGAACTTTTATACCGCACTTTCTTGCGGCCCAAAAGTGTCCGTATTCATGAACGGCGACTAAAACGGAAATTGCAACAATAAATGATCCCAGCGACCACAAAAACGACATTAAATCACCCTACTATAAAACAAAAAAGTAAAAATAAGCAAAGAAAGGCACCGCCGCTGTTAAGCTGTCAATGCGGTCCAAAATTCCGCCATGACCGGGAATTAACTGGCTACTGTCTTTAATGCCTGCTTCGCGCTTAAACATACTTTCCGCCAAGTCACCCAACACAGAAACGGCAACCGTCGCGACGGATAATAAAATAAAACGGTCGATTGCGCGATATTCAAGGAGGGTTGAAGAGAAAAAATAAATAAAAATAAACGCTAACATCGCCGCGGTTATCAAGCCGCCGAATACGCCCTGCCAAGTTTTTCCAGGTGAAACCCGCGGAGCCAGCTTATGTTTACCGAACGCTCTGCCGGCAAAATAGGCTCCCGAATCGGCCGCCCAAACTAAGACAAAAACATACAATAATAAAAATAAGCCATGATTAGGCGATTGGGCGTAATGATCCAAACGTAAACGTAATACCGCGGCAATAAAAGGAATTAAGGTTGAAAATGCGAATAAAAGTTGCAATAAAGCATTTTTACTCCACAACTTGGCCGTTTTCGGATAAGTTATCACCAAACCGAAAGCAACCATCCACCAAGAAATGGAATTTAACAATAATGGCTGCAAATACCCTTCAAAAACACGCCCAGCATCTAAATATGCTTTCTCCGTATAAAGCCATAAAAACACAAACGCGCCTAAGAAGGCCGCCAGACAAAAACGCACTAAAGGCTGTTTAAATCGGGCGAATTGCGTCCATTCCCACATCCCTA
>CAURMH010000023.1:0-22907 GCA_963525745.1 uncultured Pasteurellaceae bacterium
CGCGTACACGCCCTTCGTTACGGGTGCGGCGGGCTTTGATACCTTGGCGAATCCAGACTTCTTCCTGCGCCAAGCGTTTATCGAATAATTCATTTTGCAACGCTTCCACCCGCAAATTTTCTTCTTTGGTAGTAAGGTATAAATCGTAGTTGCTGGGGTAAGAAACCAATTTGCCGCGATCCAAATCCACAATACGGGTCGCCATTTTGCGGATAAAAGAACGGTCGTGGGAAATAAACACAATACTGCCACTAAATTCTAACAGGAAATTTTCTAACCATTCGATAGCATTCACATCTAAATGATTCGTTGGTTCATCTAACAACAATACATCGGGATTACGCACCAAAGCGCGCGCCAAAGCAGCTTTACGCAACCAGCCGCCGGATAAATCGGCGAGTTTAGTCTTTGGGTTTAATTCTAATTTTTGTAATACTTCATTGATTTTATTTTCAAATCGCCAGCCGCTGGCATGTTCCAGTTTAGTTTGGATTTGAGACAGCTGATTTAAGGTCTGTTCGCTGTAATGTTGCTCCAATTGCACAGAAATATGATGATATTCCTTCAACAAATCGGCCAAATGTCCAATCCCTTCGGCAACATAATCAAAGACATTGCCTTCAGCATGACGTGGCGGATCCTGTTCTAAACGGGAAACCACCAAGTCTTTTTCATACTGCACTTTGCCATCATCCATGGAGATATCCCCGGCAATAATTTTAAGCAATGTGGATTTGCCTGCGCCGTTGCGACCGACCAAACAAACACGTTCATTAGGTTCTATATGTAACTCTGCGTGATCTAACAAAGGCGCATCGCTGAAAGAAAGATATCCGTTGGTTAAACTAATAAGTGCCACAAAAAAGTCCTATGAAAAAAGAAAAAATACCTAAAAAAACGACCGCACTTTTAAAGCTGATGATACACCTTC
Organism: uncultured Pasteurellaceae bacterium; assembly: GCA_963525745.1. GTDB lineage: Bacteria > Pseudomonadota > Gammaproteobacteria > Enterobacterales > Pasteurellaceae > CAURMH01. Next base: position 932 of record CAURMH010000023.1, read on the forward strand.
AGTGCATAGGCGTCGGACATGCCCGCGATGTAATCGCAAATCACGCGTTTTTTGCCTGGCTCTTCTGCATTCCGCCAGCGGTTAGCGGTGTTGGTCGGGAGTAGGCGTTGCGGATCCGAATCGAAAATCTGGAACATTTCCGTCAAAATGCGCTGACCTTTATATTCCACGCGCTGAGTTTCCACGTTATTGATCACATATTTCAGCACGAATTTTTTGAAAACGTTAAGCACGTCCACCACTTCCTGCGGCAGTTCTGCGTTATAACGCAACAGCGGATCGCTAAATTCCGGTTGAATTTTCCAACGTACGTTGGTGATGAAATAATTGACCAACGCGCCGATGGCATTTTTGCGTAAATAATGTTGATCGGAAAACAGTTTTTCGCTGATTGCGACGATGTGTTGCCGCATCCAATCGGATTGACTTTTTTTCAGAGCGCTCAAAGCTTCCTGCCATTGCTGAACGTTCACTACGCCTACCACGATGGCATCTTCCAAATCATGCACGCCGTAAGCAATGTCGTCCGCCAGCTCCATAATACTGCAATCCAGGGATTTAAAACGGGTTTTTAAAATCTCTTGAGGAGTTGACCGCACTTTTTGCAGAGAACCGAACAAGGTGCGGTCGCTTTCGGATAGGGGTTCCAGCAGCCAGTCGAACATGGCAATGTCATCACGGAAGAGCCCTTTACCCGGCCGCCAATCTGCGATTTTTACATAGCGGGGATCGCTATGTCGGCTCTCGGCAAGCTGCGAGTATTGGGCGGAAGACACATCCAAAATGGTAGGATATTTCACAATACCAAGAATGGTGCGACGGGTTAAGTTCATGCCCGCGTTCGGCGTGTAAGGTTCCAGTTTGGTCAGCAAACGAAAGGTTTGTGCATTACCTTCAAAGCCGCCGTGGTTGCGCATCATGTAATTGAGCGCCACTTCGCCGCCGTGACCGAAAGGCGGATGACCAATGTCATGGGCGAAACATAAACTTTCAATGAGATCATTGGACGGCAGCAACGGAATTAATTGTCTTTGCAATTCACTTTTTTCTAAGGAAAGCTGCTGCGCCACGACATTGAAAGCTTCAACGAATTTCATTTGCGCCACTAAGCTGCTACCGATTTGTGCGACTTCCAGCGAATGGGTCAGGCGGGTGCGATAAAAATCATTTTCACCCACCGCATGAATTTGGGTTTTTGCCTGTAAACAACGGAAGGCGGCAGAATGAAGAATACGTCCGCGATCGCGGCTAAAAGACGGACGATTATCCCTCTCCCTCGGCGGATCGGGCAAAAAACGCACTGTCCAAATGCTATTAAGCTGTTTTACCATAATGAAAATAAAATACACTTAACATAAATTATTGTTTATTCATTAAATTATCAAATAACTCAACAATTTGATTTCCTACCGTTTCAGCGCTAAAACGCTCAACCGCTTCCGGTAATAATGAAACATAAGCTTGGTATTTTTCTTCATTCGTCAATAATTCATAAACCTTTTCTGCAAACGCTTCTTCATCATGCAATGGAACTAATCCGCCATATTTACCATTAGATAATATTTCCTTAGGCCCAAAAGGACAATCCATCGCAACAACCGGTGTACCGCAAACCATACTTTCAATTAATACTGTAGGTAACCCTTCATTTAAAGAAGTATGTACAAATAATTTTGCACGCTTCATAAAAGGGTATGGGTTTTTACGATGACCTAATAAGAAACAATCATTTTCTAACGATAAAGCTTTAATTGTATTGGCAATTTCTTGATATATTTCACTTGACCCCGTACCTATAATATAAAGTTTTTCTTTTATCGCTCCTTTATCTTTCAGCTTCTTATAGCAATGAACGAGCCTTACCTGATTTTTTACCGGATGTAATCTAGCAACCTGTAAAATAAAGTCGTCATCTAATAATTCTCGATCAGCTTCTTCAAAATCATCTACTGAAGATAAAATTCGGGAGAAATTAATCGGATTATAAATACGATAAATATCTTTATGACTTAAACCTAATTGTTCAAATGATTTTTTTGCCGATTCATACATATCATCGCAAATTGTTACAAATGGATTTTGCTTTTCCAGTATAGGGCGGTGCTGTTCGGGATCACCCAACCAACGATCTAAATACCAAGCGACTTCAATCCAGCGAATAACGGGAATGCTGGGATGGATATGGTAAATTTTAAGAAAGTAATCCAGATGATCTTCGAAATTAATAATTAGATTAAAATGATGCAAATTAATATAATCACAAATTCGCGTATTTACTGCATTGGCAAAATGATCAACCCAATAGCGATAATAATCTTTATTTGTAACTGACTCATTATATTGTTTAGAATGACAATACACCTGAAATTCAGCTTCCATATTGGAAGAGGCATAATATACAGTGATATTTTCCGGAATAGTATAATTGGCTAAACGTTGATCCCCAATTAGAAGTAAATGAACATCATATTTATGATATTTAGAAAGTATACCTAAAATATCAACTAATACTCTTTCCGCTCCACCTAAAATTAAATTTTGATAAGCAAAAAGAATTTTTTTACGCGGTTCTACCTTTTGGGGTTGTAATTCAGTGTCTTTCATGATGGTAAAGTTAATAAGAAATTAATAAATACAATACGTTATGCTAAAGATTCAACGATCAAATTATAGCCAATTTACACAAAAAAATAAACGACTTTAAAAACCAAGGGCGCCAAAATGGAGCTTATAATACCGCATAAAACAAGCGCCATTGAACTATAGCTGCCCGCTTTGGCATTCGCTTCCATGCAGCTTACCGTACCAAGCGCATGGGACATGGAACCGACGGAAAGACCGATGGCTTCGGGGTATTTCAAACCGATTTTATTTAATGTCAGATAACCGAAAATCGAGCCGAATAAACCGGCTAAAACAACGCCGACGGCCGATACGGCGGGAATACCACCCAAATGGGCGGAAATTTCCATAGCGATGGGGGTGGTCACCGATTTTGGTAAAACCGTGGCCACAATTTCGGGGTTGGCGCCTAATAATATGGCCAGCCCGGCTCCTGTAAACATGGAAAAAACCGAAGCTAAAATCACCACGGTGAGAATAATACGCCATTGGCGGGCGATTTGTGGTAATTGTTCATATAGCGGCAACGCCAAAGCGACAATACTCAAACTCAATAAATAATTAATCGGTGCATTCCCCGCCATATAATCGTCATAAGGAATATTAAGGGCTAAAATGACAACGACTAAAATTAGCACCGTTAAAATGAAACTATTGAAAATAACGGATTTCCAACGTTTATTAATTTGCAAAGCAAGCCAAAAACCGAAAATGGTTAAACATGTGTAAAAATAAATAGCGTAACTCATTATTTCCCCGCCTCCATCAATCTTCTGGCTAACGCTTTTTTTCGTTTATGGGAAAAAGAGCGCTTATAAAAGAGATAATCACCTAATAGACCGATAAGAATTAACGTTAAAAAACTGCTAACCAGATTCGGAATCAGCAATACGTTTACTTCCTGCTCCAAAACATGAGCATATTTGATAATCCCGACGCTTACCGGTACAAAAAGCACCGCCATGAAACGGATCAACAAGCTTGCCCCAAGATGAATCCACTGTAAGCGAATCATTTGCGTCGTCAATCCCGTAAATAACAATAACAATCCCCAAATACTGCCTGGAATTCCAATCGGAATAAGATGTGAAATCAAATTGCCGAACAGGAGCATAATGTATAAAATGACCAAAGAACGAATAAGTTGAATTATTTTTTGTAACATCTTTCACTCCTTTCAACTTTTGTCGCAAATTCTACGCTTTTTTTTACGTTTTGCTTAATTTTTTTAAATCAAGTTGCCGAATATCAGTAAAATCAGCAAAACAGCACGGACTAATACGAGAAAACAATGACATTTAATCACGGTCAATTTCGTCTAAATTTCCCCTATTTACAACGAGAAAGTGCGGTCACTTATTTGGATAATGCCGCCACAACCCTTAAACCGCAGACCTTAATCGATAGCAGTATTCGCTTTTATCAATCCGCCGGTTCCGTACATCGCAGCCAATATGATGCCGAACAAACGGCGTTATACGAACAGGCGCGCTCCCGCGTAAAACAACGCATTAATGCCGAAAGCGATCAAGCCGTCATCTGGACATCGGGGACAACCCATGCCATCAATCTGGTTGCGCACGGTTTAAAATCGCAACTTTTGCCTAATGACGAAATCATTATCAGCCAAGCCGATCATCATGCCAATTTCGTCACCTGGCACGCTATTGCGCAGCAAACCGGCGCCAAAATTCACGTGTTACCGATTTTAGACAATTGGCTGATTGATCAAACCGTGCTGCAACAAACGCTCAATGAAAAAACCAAACTTGTTGCGCTGAATTTCGTGTCTAACGTGACCGGCACGGAACAGCCTATCACTCAACTGGTGGCGCTGATCCGCCGACATAGCGATGCGCTAATTTTATTGGATGCGGCACAAGCCATTAGCCATCGAGCCATTGATATTCAAGCGCTAGATGTTGATTTTATCGCTTTTTCCGCCCACAAAATCTACGGTCCCACCGGGCTTGGCGTTTTAAGCGGAAAATTGACCGCACTTTCGCGCCTTTCCCCGCTCTTTTTTGGTGGAAAAATGGTCGATCGCGTCTCTCATGAAACCGTCAACTTTGCCGAATTACCTTACCGCCTTGAAGCGGGAACGCCCAATATTGCCGGCGTCATCGGTTTTAATGCCGTGCTGGAATGGCTGGAACAATGGGACATTGCTGGCGCGGAAGACTATGCCGTACAGCTTGCCGAACAAACGAAAGTGCGGTTAAAAAATGATAAGAATTGCCGTCTTTTCTCTTCGCCGCAACCGAGCACCATCGTTTGCTTTACCTTTGACGGCATCGCGGATGCCGATCTGGCCACCTTACTCAGCGAGCAAAATATCGCTTTGCGCGTCGGCGAACATTGTGCGCAGCCTTATCTCGCCCGCTTAGGACGGCGCACAACGCTGCGCCTTTCCTTTGCGCCCTATAATTCGCCGAAAGAGACGGAAGTCTTTTTCAACGCGCTGGATAATGCGCTGGCGCTTTTAACATAATAACGATGGACGATTTATTAAACAAATTAAAAACCGCGCGCGATTGGGAAGAACGCTATCGCCTAATTATTCAAGCGGGGAAACAAACAGCGCAACCAACGGCGCAAGAACTGGCCGAAATGCAACCGATTCACGGCTGTGAAGCTCGGTTATGGTTTCAATTTATACCGAAAAACGACCGCACTTTTTCCTTCCGCGCCTTCAGCGAAGCGCGCATCATGAACGGCTTGTTGTGGATATTGTTACAACGTATCGAAGGCAAAAGCGCATCGGAATTATCCAAATTCGATCTCACCGCGTTTTTCGACGAATTAGGAATCGCCCAACGTTTAAGCCGGTCAAAATTAAACGGCTTAAAGCAAATTGAAGGAATTTTACACCATTTATGTATTTAACCGACGCCTTTTTTAAACTGAATTCTTTTGAGGCTGATGTCGCGGTTTTACGTCATCATCTTAATGAAATTATTGATCAATGGCGCTACAACGGACAAATTATCGGCCGCGAAATTACGCTCTGTTTAGTGGATTATGAGTCTGATGATGAGGAAAATGAGAATGATGAAAACGATACGGTGGCAGAATTACCCGCGCCTTATCCGTCGCCCGCTTTCGTCATTCGCGTCAATTGTCCCGAACAGGAAAGCCTTGCGCCCCAATTTAACAACGCTTCGGTCACTCAAGCTATCGAATCGGCACAAAAGTGCGGTCTGATTTTCGATAGTTTTCAAATTTTGGCCGAAGATTTGAATTCCGATACAACGACGACGAATTCAATGCCGAATTGGCAAGTGCTCTACACCACTTATCTGCAAAGCTGTTCGCCGTTACATAGCGGCGACGATCTGGCGCCGATTCCGCTATATCGGCAATTGCAGGCACAGCCGCATTTAGCGCAGGATGTAATTAAATGGCAGGAAAACTGGCAGGCCTACGATCAGCTGCAAATGAATGCCGCCGCGCTGGAACAACAAGCCGTGCAACAACTTTCCGAGCCGAACAGTTCCCTTTCCAAACACGGCCGATACCTTGCGCGCGCCATTGAAATGCAAACCGGCATTCCGACCTATTACTATTTGTACCGTACCGGCGGCGAGTCTTTGAGCACGGAACAAAAACGCCGCTGTCCGAGCTGCGGACAAGCCTGGGCATTGGCGGCACCGTTATTTGAGGTGTTTTATTTTAAATGCGATGATTGTCGCTTGGTTTCCAATTTATCGTGGCATTTTTGTGAATAAGGACGACGTATGAACTATCAGGATCCGCGTTTAACGCAACTAAAATTAGGCATGACGACCGAATATTCGTCAAATTATGACCGCACTTTATTACAATCCGTTCCTCGCGAATTGAATCGTGCCGCGTTGGGCATTACTGAAATTCAGCCTTTTACGCAAGGTGCGGATATTTGGACGGCCTATGAAATTTCATGGTTGAATGCCAAAGGCGTGCCGCAGGTAGCCATCGCCGATGTAATAATTGATTGCAAAAGCGAAAATTTAGTGGAATCGAAAAGTTTTAAACTCTATTTAAACAGTTTTAATCAAACGAAATTCCGGCATATCGACGACGTTCAACGCACGATCGAACAAGATTTACACCATTGCGTCAACGGCAATGTACAAGTTCGTCTTAATTCGTTAGCCGTTTATGCGCAAATGACGATTGCCGCTTTAGCGGGGGAGGTGATTGATGAGCAAGATATTAACATCAATGATTACGAATTCAATGCGGATTATTTACGTGATGCCGTATACGATAACGCCGATAACCTGGTCGAAGAGACGCTGGTCAGCCATTTGCTTAAATCAAACTGTCTGATTACGCATCAGCCCGATTGGGGAACACTCCAAATTCATTATGTCGGTCCTCAAATTAATCGTGAAAAGCTATTACGTTATATTGTTTCTTTCAGACATCACAATGAATTCCACGAACAATGTGTGGAGCGCATTTTTTGTGACTTAATGCATTTCGCCAAACCAAAAAAATTAACGGTTTATGCACGCTATACCAGACGTGGCGGGTTAGATATTAATCCGTTCCGCTCAAATTTTGAGCCCATTCCGCGAAATCAGCGTTTAGCCCGACAGTAAGCCGAATAACCACAGGAAGAATTATGACCACTATTCATTATGTGAATCCGAAAGGAAGTATGGATCAGCTTTCTCATATTGAGGTTGAGCTTCTCACACAAAAAGCCGAGTCCGATCTCTACGAACTTTATCGCAGCTGCTCTCTTGCGGTGCTCAATTCCGGCACGATTACCGACAACAGCCGCGAATTACTTAATCGCTATCCGGATTTCGACATTCGTCTTGTGGCGCGCGAACGCGGTATTGCGCTAGAACTGCACAATTCGCCGAGCGGCGCTTTTGTAGATGATAAAATGATATTAAATATTCAATATCATTTATTTGCCGTATTGCGTGATATTTTATTTGTTAATGTGATTAATCAACGACTAAATCCGTCAAACCGCCAAGACAGTAAATACATTACTAATCAGGTCTTTTCTATTCTCCGCAATGCCAATGCCTTACTCCATGGCGAATCGCCGAATCTGGTCGTTTGTTGGGGCGGGCATTCCGTTAATCAAACGGAATATCAGTATTGCCGCGCAGTAGGATTAGAACTTGGTCTGCGCGAATTAAATATTATTACAGGCTGCGGCTCCGGCGTTATGGAAGCCCCAATGAAGGGTGCCGCCATCGGTCATGCCAATCAACGCTATAAAAATAGCCGTTTTATCGGCATAACCGAGCCGTCGATTATTGCCTCCGAACCGCCAAATCCTATCGTCAACGAGCTGATCATCATGCCTGATATTGAAAAACGGCTAGAAGCTTTCGTGCGTGCCGGCCATGGCATTCTCATCTTCCCCGGCGGCCCGGGCACTTTTGAAGAACTGCTTTATATTCTCGGGGTAAAACTTCATCCCGAAAATCAACAACAAACCATTCCAGTTATTTTAACCGGCCCACGAGAAAGTGCAGATTATTTTGCGACAATTGATCGTTTTATCGGCGAAACTTTGGGTGTCGAAGCACAAAATTGTTATGAAATCATCATTGACGATCCCGTCACCGTTGCACGGCACATGAAAAAAGCCATGGGAACGACGAAAACCCAGCGCCTCAAATCCAACGATTCTTACAGTTTTAATTGGTCATTGAAGATTCCGGAGGCTTTTCAGGAAATCTTTGAACCCAACCATACAAACATGGCAAATCTGGCACTGCATTTTAATCAATCGAAAATAGCGCTTACTGCCAACTTACGTCGTGTTTTTTCAGGCATTGTGGCAGGAAATATTAAACCGGAATATCAACATAAAATCGCCCAATTCGGTAAATTCAAATTACACGGCGATGCAAAATTAATGGCGAATGTCGATCAGGTTTTACAGGATTTTATCAAGCAGCACCGTATGAAACTACCGACGGGTGAGGCTTATGAACCTTGCTATGAAATTACGGCGTAAGGCTTAATGACGGAGACAGCAAAAAAAGTACGGTCAAATTGACCGCACTTTGTCTTTAATCGCGCTTTTTCACGGGATTCATTGACTATTTTTTGCGCTCAAGCCATTTGCCGTTCACAAAATCTACGATCCATTTCGTCGCTTTACCGTTTTTTTCAGAAGTGACGTATTGTTTCTTTTCTTTACGACTGAAGCGAATTATTGCGTCGTTACCTTCCGGATCCTGCTGCGGCGCCTCTGCCAAATAAGCGAGTTTTTCCGGTAGACGATCACGATATAACGCTAATTCCGCTACTTTTGCCGGACGGGTTTCGCGCGATTTCGGGAAATTATGGGCGGACATAAACACACCGCTTGCCCCATCGCGCAAGACAAAATACGCATCGGATTTTTCGCATTTCAGTTCCGGAAAATGTACCGGCTCTTCTTTTGGCGGCGCCACTTCGCCGTTTTTTAATACCTTGCGGGTATTATCACAATTTGTGCAGGCCATATATTTACCGAAGCGCCCCAGTTTCAAATGCATATCCGCTCCGCATTTATCACATTCAACGACCGGACCGTCATATCCTTTTATTTTAAACTGTCCTTCTTCCACGATATAACCGTCACAATTCGGATTATTACCGCAAATATGTAATTTACGATGCGGATCAAGAATATAGCTATCCATTGCCGTGCCGCATTTCGGGCAACGTTTACGCTCCATCAGCGCTTTTGTCTCCGAACTCTCATCAAGCACATTTAACAATTCCGCTTCGGGAATTAAATTTATCGTCGTTTTACATCGCTCTTTCGGCGACAAAGCGTAGCCGGAACAGCCTAAAAACACCCCGGTGCCGGCAGTACGAATCGCCATTTTTCTGCCGCAAGTCGGACAGTCAATATTGGTTAAAACCAAACTGTTCGGCTTCATTCCGCCGTCCAACTCATCCAGTTCGGCTTTAGAAAGTTGATTAGAGAAATCTTTAAAGAATTGATTTAATTCCGTTTTCCAATTTTTCTCACCAGATGCGATTTGGTCTAAAATAGTTTCCATATTCGCCGTGAAATCGTAATTCATTAAATCTACAAAAGATTGATTTAGTCGATCCGTTACAATTTCACCCATTTTTTCCGCATAAAAACGACGATTCTCCGTACGCACATAACCGCGCTCCTGAATCGTTGAAATAATCGAAGCATAAGTGGACGGACGACCGATACCGCGTTTTTCCAGCTCTTTCACTAACGCCGCCTCCGTAAAACGTGCCGGCGGCTTGGTAAAATGTTGACTCGGATTGACTTCTTGCAAAATCAGCAAATCATTCACGGAAACCGGCGGGAGAATCTGATCTTCAGGGTTTTTACCTAATTGCGGCAGCACTTTTGTCCAACCGTCAAAACGCAAAATCCGTCCCTTTGCTTTCAGCTCATAATCGCCGGCCATTACAGTTAAGGTCGTGCTGTCATATTGCGCCGACGGCATTTGACAAGCCACAAATTGTCGCCAAATCAGATCGTATAAACGAACCGCGTCTTTTTCCATGCCGATTAAATCGTCAGGCATCGTTTTTACATCGGACGGACGAATGGCTTCATGGGCTTCCTGTGCATTTTCTTTGCTAGAATAAAAATTCGGTTTCGCCGGTAAATAATCGGCGCCGAAAGTTTTTCCGATATAGTCTCTGACCATATTTAAAGCGTCCTGACTCAAATTCGTTGAATCCGTACGCATATAAGTGATATAGCCCGCTTCATACAAACGCTGCGCCAGCATCATCGTTTTTTTCACACCGAAATTCAGCCGCGTGCTCGCCGTTTGCTGTAATGTTGAAGTAATAAAGGGCGCTCGAGGTCTTGAACCGGTCGGTTTGGTTTCTAATTCGCTGACCCGATAGTCGGAAACTTTTAAAAAATTTACCGCACTTTCTGCCTGTTGCGCCGTTTTCGGCTCGAATTTTTTGCCTTTAAATTGTGTCACATCCAAACGTAAAGGCGTTTTATCGACGGTTTTTGTCAACACATCGACCAACCAAAACTCCTCTGGTCGAAATGCTTTAATTTCGCGCTCACGCTCCACCAATAATTTTACCGCAACGGATTGAACCCGCCCCGCCGATAAACCGCGCGCCACTTTTTTCCACAATAACGGCGACACCATAAAGCCCACGACCCGATCCAAAAAACGACGGGTTTGCTGGGCATTCACCCGATCCATATTTAACTGTTCCGGCTTTTCAAAGGCTTGCTGAATGGCTTTTTTGGTAATTTCATTAAACACGACGCGACTGAAACGGCCGTCATCGCCGCCGATCACTTCACGCAAATGCCAAGCGATCGCCTCTCCTTCTCTATCCAAATCCGTTGCGAGATAAATATGATCGGATTTTTTCGCCAATGACTTAAGTTCCGCAACAACTTTTTCTTTACCGGGAAGAATTTGATAATTAGCTTTCCAATCGTGATAAGGATCGATTCCCATGCGTTTCACTAACGCGCTGCGCGCTTTTTCCGCATTAATTTTCGCTTTTTCTTCGGGGGATAATCCTTTGGTGGAAATCGGTTTGGCTTTTTCGCCCGTACTGCTGCCCGAAGTCGGCAAATCGCGAATATGACCGATACTTGATTTTACGATATATTGACTGCCCAAATATTTATTAATCGTCTTGGCCTTTGCCGGAGACTCCACAATCACCAAAGATTTGCTCATTTGATTACCTAATTTAGATTAAAATTTTGTAAAATTGCCGCTATACTGCAAACTTACGCCGTCAAAATCAAGTATTTTTTAACTGAAAACAACGAAATGGACAAACTCAACGCAATTTCAATTTTTTGTAAAGTCATCGAAACGCAAAGCTTTACTCACGCCGCTCGTCAAGAAAATATTTCCGTTGCCATGGCCAGTAAATTGGTCGCCCAGCTGGAAGAACATTTAAAAACCCGTTTATTGCAACGCACCACCAGAAAAATTACGCCGACCGAAGCCGGCATGCTTTATTATCAGCGTTGCCAATCGATTTTGACGGAGTTAGAGGAAGCCGATTCAAGCATCAGCAATTTCACGACAAGTTTACACGGCCACTTACTCATTTCCGTCCCGCGTGATTTCGGCTTGCTTTTTATTGCGCCGAATTTACCTCAATTTATCGAAGCCCACCCGCATTTAAACGTTGAAATCGAATTTGAAGACAAACGGGTGGATTTAGTGGCGGAAGGTTATGATTTGGCACTGCGTATCGGTTATTTGCAAGACAGTTCGTTAGTGGCGCGCAAAATCAGCACATCCCCGATGCGTTTCGTCGCGTCCCCCGATTATTTACGTGTCAATGGCACGCCTTTCACGCCCGACGAATTAGAACAACATCAAGGCCTACTTTACAAAGCGGCGATGAATCAAGTGGTTTGGCAAAACGATCACCACCCTCAACCTCAACGAGTTAAAATTCAACCTAAAGTTATTTCGAACAACGGCCTTTCCTTACTGGAAATGGCCAAAGCGGGACTGGGCATTGTAAACCTACCGGATTTCTTTTTAAAAGACGCCTTGAAGTGCGGTGAGTTGGTGGAAATTTTATCCGAATATAAACAACAAATCCTTGAAATCCATGTTGTTTATCCAAATCGTCGCTATTTGCCCGCCAAGGTCAAAGCCTTTATCCGTTTTCTGCAGGAATTATGCCTGCCTCAGCCTTAAAGACCGTCTGCCATCGGTTTTGCCTTTTGGGGGGCAACAGCGTCAAAGTGCGGTCATTTTTTTTGAATGTTTTAAGTCAACGGCCGAAACGATTTCGGCCGGGGTTAAATATGATGAATCGCCATAATTTTGCCGTCATGTTCAATCACTTCGGCTTCTAAATTGAATATTTTCAGTAAATTATCACCGGTAATAATGTCATGCGGTGCACCAACCATCATAACCTCTCCGTTTTTCATCGCGACAATCGTATCCGCATAGGCCGCCGCCATATTAATATCATGCACGACCATCAACGTCGTCAACGATAGCTCGTCGGTTAATTTACGCAAAAGGCGCATCAATTCGCGCGCATGATACATATCTAGATTATTCAGCGGTTCGTCCAATAACACATAGTCGGTTTGCTGACAGAATGTCATGGCGATTAAGGCTCGCTGGCGCTGTCCACCCGACAGTTCGCTTAAAAAGCGATCGGCAAAATCCGTCAAGCCGAATTGTACTAATGCCTCGTCCACGATTTGTCGATCGGAGTCCGTCACTTTTCCCTGATTATGCGGATAGCGCCCGAACAGCAGTAAATCCCGCACAGTAATCCGACTATGAATCACATTATCCTGCGTTAAAATCGCCAACTTTTTGGCAATTTGAGCAGAAGGCGTAGTGGCAATACTCTCATCATCCAGCCAAATTTCGCCCTGTTGCAAAGGTTGCAAACGAGCAATTAACGAAAACAGCGTCGATTTTCCTGCGCCGTTTGCGCCGATTAACGCGGTAATACCGCCGCTCGGCACCGTTAAATTAATCTGATTTAAAATCGGCGTATGATTAATGTGATGACTGACATTTTTAATTTTAATCATAATGATTTCCGTCGAAGAATAAGATAAATAAAAATAATTCCGCCGAGAAATTCGATGACGACGCTTAAGACGCCCTGCATATTTAACACCTGTTCAAAGATAGATTGCCCCAACACAAGCGTGATGGCGGAAACGAAAAAAATCATGGGTAAACGTACGGCATGATAAAACGTCGGGCTTAGGGCGTTTCCGATAGCGCAAACCAATAACCCTAAAAATAAAATCGGGCCGACAAGTGCGGTCGAAATGGAAACTAAAATAGCACAACAAAGCAAAATTTGACGTGAGAAGGCGCCATAATGAATGCCCAAACTAAGCGCCTTATTTTGCCCCAGCAGCAATAAATCGAGTTTATGCCGCTGCCGCCAAATCCAAAGTGCCGAAATAATGGAAATCACGCTCCCAAACCACAACAATGTCGGTTTGACCGAATTAAAGGATGCAAAAGAGGCGCCTTGCGCAATAGCGAATTCCGTCGGATCAATGATACGTTGTAACAAATTCGTTAAACTTCGAAAAAGAACGCCAAAAATCACACCGATTAAAATCATACGGGTTAAATCTTCCCGATTGTTCTTGGTTAACGAAGAAAAGAGCAACAAGGCCGCCATGATCATTAAGCCGGTTTCAAAAATAAATTTAAAACTTAAATCCAATTGAGTGAAGCCGATGCCGCCAAAGAAAAAAACTAAGGCAGATTGCATTAATAAATACAACGAATCGAACCCTAAAATCCCCGGCGTTAAAATCGGATTCTGCGTTAAGGTTTGAAATAGTAAGGTCGATATGCCGATCGTATAAGCAATAAGAAGTAACAATATTAATTTTTTGGCGCGAAACGGCAACACAAAATCCCAATTACCATGCGCGTTAAAGGTCAAAAAAAATAGACAGGCGCCAATCAATAACACGCCGAGAATTATTAATCTTGCTTTAGCCATGGCGCGTCCCTTTAAATAACAAGTAGAGAAAAATGACCGTACCGACCACGCCGAAAACCGTTGAAATCGGAATTTCAAACGGCTCAATAATCAGTCGTCCGAGAATATCGCAGCTTAATACCAAATTTGCGCCGAATAACACCACGGTGGGAAGGTTACGACGTAACTGATCGCCCATTAAGCGGGAAACAATATTCGGCACCACCAACCCGATAAAAGGAATCTGACCGACGGTGACTACCACAATCGCCGTAATCATCGCAACAACCACGAGCGCAAGACGTGTCATTCGGTGGTAATTAATCCCTAATCCGGTGCTGATGTGTTCGCCCAGCCCCGCAATCGTTAAGCGATCCGCCATAAAGTAAATCACAACGGCAAGCAATGCCGTAAGCCAAAGCAATTCATAACGCCCCGCCAAAATCGCCGAAAAATCACCGGCAAACCAAACGGATAAAATTTGCAAACTATCCGTTTCATAAGCCACAAAAGTGGTTAGCGCTTCAATAATGTTACCGAAGACGATACCGATTAAAGGCAACATGAGTTGTTGGTAAGGCGATAAACGGCGAATCAGCAACATAAATAGACTCATGCCGATTAATGCACTAAGCGTGGCGATTGACATTTTCATCAACAATGTCGACGCCGGCCAAAACACCGCCGCAATTAACACGCCTAACGCCGCGCTTTGGCTGGCACCCACCATACTCGGTTCAATAAACCGATTTTTTAAAACGATCTGTAACACCATGCCGGCAACGGCCAATGTGGCACCGACTAAAATAATGGCAAAAGTGCGCGGCAAGCGGCTCAGAAAAAAGATTTGCGTTTGCTCGGGCGAAACAAACAAGTCAGCCCAATGAAAATCCGCCACGCCGACGCTCATGCTTAACGGAATAAGCCCTATCAAGGCAATGAAATTGATTCGATAAAATGACAGCATATGCAACAAAAAAGTGCGGTCGATTTTGACAAGGTTTTGTCCGCTGATCGCGCTTATCTATTTCTAAATTAATTCTTAACGTAAGTGGTTAACGATCTTCAAACGCCGTTTTAATTGCATTTAAATCCATTTTAATTTGTTCATAACCGCCCGAGGCTAAATAAGAAGCGCTGCTTAAATAAATGATATGATTATTTTTCCACGCCTTGGTCTGATGAACCAATTCATTATCCAACACATCTTTCGCGCTTTTTCCCTCGCTACCAATCGCCGCAATACGATCTAACACAAACAACCAATCCGGATTAAGTTTCTGAATAAATTCAAAAGAAATCGGCTGACCATGCCCCGCCGTTTTAATACTCGGATCCGCCATCGGAACGCCTAAATCCTGATGGATCCAA
Organism: uncultured Pasteurellaceae bacterium; assembly: GCA_963525745.1. Lineage (GTDB taxonomy): Bacteria > Pseudomonadota > Gammaproteobacteria > Enterobacterales > Pasteurellaceae > CAURMH01. The sequence goes on from CAURMH010000023.1 coordinate 16,361, forward strand.
CTTAAACGGTAGCCGCTGCCAAAAGCCGAAATTTTTCCCCCGTTAACCAAAATAATCAACCCGTTGCCTTTTCCGCTGACCGCTTTTTGAGTTTGTTGAAAAAGCGCCCGAATTTCCGCACTTAAGCGATCCGCCTCCGCTTCTTTATTGAATAATTTGCCGTATTGCGCAATACGATGCAAACTGTCTTCAATCAATTTATCGCCGTTATCAGTCATATCAATCGACTTCGCAATTGCGCTCACCTCTTCCAATTTTTTAGCGGTACGCGTTCCCACAATAATTAAATCGGGCTGTAGCGCATTCAACGCCTCTAAATTCGGTTCAAAAATCGTACCGACATTTTGCGCGTTATCGAGCGTGGGCTTCAAATAAGGCAATAGCTTCCCGACATCAGGCGCCCCCGCAACACGCACTCCTAACGCCTGCAAAATATCCAAACTGCCCGTATCAAAAACGGCCACTTTAGACGGTGCTTCCGCTAAGGTCACTTCGCCTCGCGCCGTCTCGATCACAATATCTTTTGCCAATACGGAAGACGCAAAGGTAGTAAGTGCGGTCAAAAAAATGAAAAATCGCTTAAACATAACAAATCCTTAATTGAAAATAATTCTCATGCAATTCTATTGAAAATGCGGGAAATGGTAAAGTGAATTTTGCCATCAATACCCTTATCTATCCCAAATTGAAAGATTATCGTCATTCATCTTATCAAAACACTTAAAAAACCGACCGCACTAATAAAAAATCCACCTTAACAAAGATGGATTTTATGCTTTTAACCGCCTGCTAATTTCACCGAAAAACCTTTTTGCGTTAATAATTGTTTCAGCAAATCCCGTTTTTCACCTTGAATTTCAATGTTACCGTCCTTTACCGCGCCCCCACAACCACAGCGTTTTTTCAATTCCGCCGCCAATTTTTTTAATTCGGTTTCCGATAAATCCAACCCGGTAATCAATGAAACGCCGGCGCCCTTTCTCCCGGCGGTTTGCCGTTGAATACGCACAACACCATCCCCTTTGGGACGCGAGATTGAAAGTTTTTCTTCTTTTATTCGGCCATATTCCGTGGAATAAATCAAAACGCTGTCTGTCATATCACCACCCATTATTGGCTAATGGAAGCATGAATTGCGCGTAGCACATCGGCCGGATTTTCCGATTGCGTAATCGGACGACCGATAACCAAATAATCCGAGCCGGAACGAATCGCGGCTTCAGGTGTCATCACACGACGTTGATCGCCGAAATCGGCCCCTACCGGACGAATACCCGGCGTCACTAATTTGAAATCGGCGCCGCAGTGATTACGTAAAATTTCTACCTCCTGCGGCGAACAAACGACGCCGTCCAATCCGGCACGCTGAGTTAAATGAGCAAGACGAATAACCTGTTCCATCGGCGAAGCATTGATACCGATTTGTAAAAGATCAAGATCTTCCATGCTAGTCAACACGGTAACGGCAATTAAAATCGGCGCCTCTTTGCCATAAGGCTCGAGGATTTTTTTCGCCTCTTCCATCATTCTAAGACCGCCGAGGGCATGCACATCCATCATCCAAACGCCTAAATCGGCCGCCGATCTGACCGCTCTTGCCACGGTATTAGGAATATCATGAAATTTTAAATCCAAAAAAACATCAAAATCGCGCCGATGCAACTGCTTGACAAAATCCGTTCCCAGCGTGGTAAACATTTCTTTACCGACTTTCAAACGACACAAATTCGGATCTAATTGATCCACCAACGAAAGCGCCTCCGCCTCCGTTTCATAATCTAACGCAACAATAATCTTACCGCTCATAATTTTCCCTCTCTGTGTCAATTAATTATGGTGACAATGATTCATGTTCAATCGCCGACAAAGGACGAACCGTTTCCCACTGCTTGCACGACGGACAATTCCATACCAATTTATGCGTTTGATAACCGCAATTTACACAACGATAATCAAAATCCTGCTTAATTCTTTCGCCCACCATTTTATGCAGCAAAATCAAACTTTCCTTTCCGCGCCCATCTTCGGCTTCATCAATTTGAAACTGAATAAAACGGTGAAAAATCAAGGTGCTCGGATGCTTTGTCAGTTGATGATATAATTTAGCCTGCGCAGCCGACCGACCATCCTTTTCCTCAATTAACGTCACCAACATTAAATTAACGTCATTATTATCTGTTTGCCGAGCGGCTCGAATTAAAAAAAACTCAAAATCATCCCGCTCATTTAATTGATCGTAGCAAAATTTCAATGTCTGCAAAACTTCGCCGATATAAACCGGATTTTGATTGAGCACATTTTCCAAAAGTGTAATCGCCTTTTCATATTGCCGTGCCTCAATTTCTAAATCGGCCAATAAAATCGAAGCTCTCACGCCGGTTGCCGAAATCTTCAACGCTTTTTGCAAAATTTCCCGTTTTTCGACCGCACTTTCAACTTCCGAGCTTAAAGCATATTCGCAATAACAATGCGCCAGTTCAATATTATTTTCTTTCGGTACAATTTTGCCTAATTTCTCGGCAATATTGACCGCCTTTTTCCATTCTTTTGTTTTTTGATAAATCAACAAAAGTTGCTGCAGAGCATTTTCAGCAAACTCAGGTTCATCAACTAAGAGAATATAAAGCGACTCCGCCCGATCATAAAAGCCCACCACCATAAAATCCTTAGCCAACTGCTGCTTTGCCAACAATTTTTGCTCAAAAGAATAATTCGGACTGCGATCTAATCGTTGATGAATGCGCAGAGCGCGATCTACCTCACCGCGCGAACGAAAAAGATTTCCCAACGTCAATTCCGCTTCAAACTGCGAGTCGCTTTCGATTTCATTTTCCGCTTCCTGCTTTTGCAGCATATTCAGAAACAGATCAACCGCTTTATCGGTTTGATTGGAAAGCAAAAAATTAACCCCCGTAACATAATCACGGGAAAGTTTATTGCTGATTTCTTCCTGATCTTTTCTCGCGCTACGCTGTCCCATATACCAGCCATAAGCGGCGGCAATCGGCAAAAGCAGAAAAAGTAATTCAATCATCAAAGCGCCTTGTCACGCGTTGTGGTCAATTCACTAATTTGCAGGGTTTGACGCTTAATTTGACGCATAAGCGAAATATTTCTAAATTTTAATCTTAAATAGAAAAAGCCCGTGATTAGCCAGCCCAACACCAACCCTAAACCGAATAAAACCGCAACTAGAGTCGAAAGGCGAATTTCATTTTGTGCAAAAATATAATTAAACGTAATGATTTGGTCGTTATTCGCGCCCACGGTAACTGCCACAATAACAATCGCAACGATAATAATAAAACTTAACGCATACTTAATCATGAACCCCTCCAATAAATGGCATTATGCCAAAAATCAAAACAAATAACGACACTTAACGTGCCGTTATATCGAAATCAATAAAGATCAAGCCTTCACATCAACCCGTTCTCTTAATTCCTTTCCCGCTTTAAAGTAAGGAACGCATTTAGCTTTTAATTTAACCGAATCACCGGTTTTAGGATTACGTCCCACACGCGATTGGCGATAATGCAAAGAAAAACTGCCGAACCCGCGCACTTCAATCCGCTTGCCGTCCTGCAAAGACTGTGAAATTAACTCAATAATGTCTTTCACAATGCCTTCAACCTGTTTAAAAGATAAGGCAGGGTATTTAGCCGCCAAATTTTCAATAAGCTCGGATTTCGTCATTTTATCTTCTCCATTTTCTATATGTAACGAGCGCAGGCGAATATTCTCGCCTCCGCCCACCGACAAGATTTAGAGATAATTCATAAATTATCTCTAAACCCTTAAGGATAAGGCCGGGTACCTGCCCGGCCTTGATTATAAAAACGAATTACTCGCCTTTTGCCGCTTTGAAAGCTTCAGCCATCGCATTTGGAATAACAACCTCTTCTTGTTTGCTATTCACACTTGCAACGGCAGCCGCTTCTTCAGCCTGATCTTTCGCTTTCACGGACAAATGAACGACACGCGCTTTACGATCCACGCCGGTATATTTCGCGTCAACCACATCGCCGGCCGCAACCTCGGAAGTTAAGTCCGCCGCGCGAATATACCCTTCCACACCGTCTGCCAATTCAACTTTCGCACCTTTGGCATCCGCTTCTACAACAGTTGCGGAAACGATAGCGCCTTTCTTATTAATGGCAATGAAATTATTAAACGGATCGTCTTCAAGTTGCTTAATGCCGAGAGAAATACGCTCTTTCACCGCATCAACGGCTAACACCACCGCAGAAACTTCATCACCTTTTTTGTATTGACGAACAGCTTCTTCGCCCGGCACATTCCAAGAAATATCGGATAAATGAACCAAACCGTCGATACCGCCTTCAAGACCGATGAAAATACCGAAATCGGTAATGGATTTAATTTTACCGGTTACTTTATCGCCTTTATTATGGGTTTCGGCAAATTGTGTCCATGGATTCGGTTTGCATTGTTTCAAACCTAAAGAAATACGACGACGTTCTTCATCGATTTCCAGCACCATGACTTCAACCACATCGCCGAGGCTCACCACTTTAGACGGATGAATATTCTTATTCGTCCAATCCATCTCAGAAACATGAACTAACCCTTCAACGCCGTCTAAAATTTCAACGAAACAACCGTAATCGGTTAAATTAGTCACTTTACCGGTTAATCGGCTGTTTACCGGATGATTTTCAGCGATTGCCGCCCATGGATCTTGCCCCAATTGTTTCAAGCCCAAAGACACACGCGTACGATCTTTATCGAATTTAAGCACTTTAACGGTCACTTCATCGCCGACATTAACTACTTCGCTCGGATGTTTAACACGTTTCCAAGCCATATCGGTAATATGTAACAACCCGTCCACGCCGCCTAAATCAACGAATGCACCATAATCCGTTAAGTTTTTAATCACACCCTTAACTTCGGAGCCTTCGGCAAGATTCTCAAGCACTTGCTCGCGTTCCTGACTGTTTTCCGATTCAATCACCGCACGACGGGAAACTACCACATTGTTACGTTTTTGATCGAGCTTAATAAGTTTTAACTCTAATTCTTTACCTAACAAATAATCCGCTTCGCGTGCCGGACGGGTATCCACCAAAGACCCCGGTAAAAACGCACGAACACCATTTAGCTCAACTGTAAAACCGCCTTTGACTTTACCGTTAATTAAACCGATAACCGTCGCTTTTTCCTCGTAAGCTTTTTCCAATTCGATCCAAGATTCGTGACGAACGGCTTTCTCACGAGACAGTTTAGTTTCGCCGAAACCGTCTTCCACCGCATCCAACGCCACATTAACCGTATCACCGACTTGAACCTCAAGTTCGCCTTGTGCATTTAAAAATTCTGCGACCGGAATTGCCGATTCCGACTTTAAGCCCGCATCAACAAGCACAAAGCCTTTTTGAATAGCCACGACAGTACCGCTAACGATAGAGCCTTGACGAGTTTCAAGGCCTTTTAATGATTCTTCAAAGAGTTGAGCAAAAGATTCTGACATAAACAATCTTCTTAAATTAAGTAAGTAACATCCATTTCCAATCCATCGAAAATGGGGTTGATAACAACGGCTTATCCATCCCTGAATAAACAAATAAAACTACATTTTCACACGTGTCCGAATATAATCCAACGCCTGCTTGACAACCTCATCAATACTCAACGCCGTACTATCCAGCACCAACGCATCCTCAGCCGGTTTCAACGGCGCAACGGCACGATTCCGATCGCGTTCATCGCGCGCCTTCACCTCGGCTAAAATCTGCGCAAAGTTACCATCAATTCCCTGACTTTGCAACTGTTTATAACGTCTTTTTGCACGTGCCTCCACCGACGCGTCCAAAAACAACTTCGCTGCCGCCGCCGGAAAGACCACCGTCCCCATATCGCGCCCATCGGCAATTAACCCCGAATCCTGCGCAAACTCACGCTGCAACTGCAACAACGCCGCCCGAACCACCGGAAAAACTGCCACCCGCGACGCCGCCTCGGCCACCGCCTGCGTCCGAATCGACGCGCTCACATCCTCCCCGCCCAACAGTACACGAACCGCACCGTCAACCGGCAAAAACTGCACGTCCAACTTGCGCGCCAGCGCCGCCAAACCCGATTCATCGTCCAAATCGACCGCACTTTTCAACGCCGCCAACGCCAACACCCGATAAATCGCCCCGCTATCCAACAACGCAAAGCCCAACTTCTCGGCCAACGCATAACAAAGTGTCCCCTTGCCCGCGCCGCTCGGCCCGTCGACCGTCACAATCACACCCATATCCTTTCCTTTTATTCACCCAATTTAACGCCGATTTTAACCTAAAGAATTAATATCAGTTCTTAATCAACGCACTTAAACGCTATCTCAAACTTGCCCCCACCCGCAATTCCACGCCACAAGCTTGGACGTAGAAACATAACCCTAATAGGTAATAACAACAAAATGTGGCAATAGTAACACGACAAAAATATAAATTAAAGGTTATATTCCCCCCCTTTTTCCTTACCCGTCTTTACAAACCCAACCTTGCAAATTCGGTGGGAATGATGAATAATTGGT
>CAURMH010000024.1:0-22463 GCA_963525745.1 uncultured Pasteurellaceae bacterium
GGTTTTAACTGAGAAAATACGGCATAGAATAGCGTAAAATGGGGAAAAATAACAGAGGCTAGTCGCCTGATTTAATAAGTCATATCTCAATCTAGATTCATTATTTGCTCCCCTTCCCGTTTTCTTCTGAGGCATAGCATCATGCAGTGATCTTTATCACAAAAATGAGCAATTTTCCTTTAGACTTTGGTTTTTATCATAGATTCGTACCAACGGATCTATTTAGAATGCCTCCCATCTTATTTTCTTCATTGCAAGGAACAAAACATGAAAACTTATCTGAAAAAAACAATATTAGCCCTACTCGTTAGTTTTTATACGGCCGGTGCTTCTTCCTATACCGAAACAGGACGTTCCGACAGAACACAAAGCTGGGAAAGCGCAGAATATTTAAAAGATTGGGGCTTAAGCTCCATGAATACGTCTATCGCCCGCAATGGGATTTAACAGCGCTGGCGTAAATATCGACGTGATGGACTCCAGCGTGCTATTGCCACGCCCTGAATTTCAAGATGGGAGAATTCACACAGTAAAAACGACAGGAATCTATGGAAATTAGCTCTGAATTTAATGTTGAGACAATGACTATGTTATTAAGCGGGCAAAAAGTGCGGTCAAAATCTTACATAAATTTACTGACGGACTAAAATTTCCTCAATACGCTCAGGCATTGCTTTCGGATGCGGAATCCAAACTTGTTTATGGCGACTCAGTTCACCTTTTTCGAGCACAATACTGCTTTTAGGTACTTTAAAAGCTTTGCTGAGAAATTTGAGTAAGTGTGCATTTGCTTTCCCGTCAATTGGCGGCGCGGTAATGCTAATTTTCAGTTCTCCGTCGTATAACCCGACCAGTTCGTCTTTCGACGCCTTCGGTTGTAAAAAGAGGCGAAGACGTATTCCGTTTGAGGTTTGTTCAACTGCAGACATAATTAAAAAAATAAACGGCCGAATCAAAAACACAAAGAAAATCAACCGCACTTTATCCCGCCATCATCCACAAGTCTTGAAAAAAATCATAAAGCAGGTTATTCAAGAAAAGCAAAATAAAGGCAATGACCATCGGTGAGAAATCAATCATACCAATCGTCGGTAAAATGCGTCGAATCGGTTTTAAAAGCGGTTCGGTAAGTTGATAAAGCGCGTAATATATCGCACTTCCTCCTTGATTAAACCAACTCAAAATGGCACTCGCAACCAATACATAAAAAATGGCAACGCCGATATTCTTCACAAAGCCAAGCAGCCCTATTAAAAGAAATAACGAAAAATTAAAACCGACAAGGAGAACCGACTTTAGAGCGCAAAGTAAAAAAATCAATACTAATGACGCCGTTTCAATATTTTTAACCGTCGGAAAGACCTTGCGTAAAAGAATCACAACGGTCTGAGTAGCTTTGGCGACAAATTGAGATAACGGACTATAAAAATCCACTCGGCAAAGCTGTAACCATACGCGTAAAATTAAAACCAAACAGTACAAATTTATAATTGAACCTAAGAATAATGCGGTTTGGGTAATTTCCATTACAACCATCCTTTACGTCTAAAATAAATATACGGGGTCAGTGCAGCCCCGATCATCAAAACAATGGCCATTGGATAACCATATTTAAAGTGCAGTTCCGGCATAAAATCGAAATTCATTCCGTAAGTCGAAGCAACAAGCGTCGCCGGCAGGAACATGACGGAAACGACGGAGAAAAATTTCATAATTTTATTCTGCTCAATATTAATGTAGCCCATGGCTGCCTGCATAAGAAAGTTGACCTTTTGAAACAGCGCTTCGTTATGTGGCTGTAAAGATTCAATATCCCGCAGGATTTCGCGCGCCTGTTCCAGTTGGTTTGTCGGCAAGCGGGTTTTGCGCACTAAGAATCCGAGCGCCCGCTGAGTATCCATCAAACATAACCGCACTTTGGAACTGGTATCTTCTTGTTCCGTCAAGGTGCTTAAGGCTTCATCAAAGGCTTCGTCTTGCGTTCCGTTTAAAATCACTCGACTTAATTCTTCCAAATCGGCATAAACGTTTTCGATCACATCCGCCAATTGCTCAATCTTGGTTTCAAATAAATCCAACAAAACCTCGTAAGCATTGCATTCCAGCAAACGTTGACTACGGGAACGCATACGATATAGGCGAAACGCCGGCAATTCCCGATCGCGCAGGGTAAACAATCGGCCATCTCGAATAGTAAACGCCACACTGGCAAGATCGGCAAAATCGTCTTCATCTTCGCAATAAAAAAAGGAGTGCAGATGTAAACCGTCTTCATCTTCGAAAAAACGTGCAGAGGCTTCAATATCTTCTAACTCCAAAAAAGAGGCGAGGCTTTGTCCCAAACCGCTTTTTAACATTTCACGTTCTTCTGAGGTCGGCTCAAGCAAATCAAGCCAAATCGCATTATCCAACTCGGCCTGCTCCTCATCGATACGGACTAAGCGCTGGTCTTCAATGGTAAAAGCATTAATCATGTTTCATACTCCTTGTGGGATTATGAACAGCTTACTGTGAACAAAGGGTGTCAAACGAACAGAACTGATTAAATTTGCTAATTAAAGTGCGGTCAATTTTAACAATATTTCGTTTGATAAAAGATGCCGAAAGGAAAGGTAAACGATTTACCGGCGAACCTCCGCCGATAAAAATGGCAGAAGTTATAGTGACATTCGGTATCGACTATGACTGTCCAAAGTGTGTGTCCTTCTTGTTACTAAATCGGCGCGCATATTACGCCGCTGATGATTATTCGTCAAGCGGTATTCGTTATCCGTTGGCAAACAGGGCGCCTAAAATAAAAAACCACACTTAATAGTGTAAAGTGCGGTTTTATTTTTATCAATTTTTATTAAGCATTACGCTAATTTTTTAATTTGTGCAGCTAATTTAGATTTATGGTTGGCTGCTTTATTCGCGTGGATTAAACCTTTAGATGCCATTCTGTCCACAACTTTTTGCATTTCTACGAAAGCGGCTTCTGCGGCAGCTTTCTCGCCTGCGGCAACTTGTGCATAAACTTTTTTGATGTAAGTACGCATCATAGAGCGTTGGCTTGCGTTGTGTTGACGGCGTTTTTCAGATTGAACCGCACGTTTTTTTGCTGACTTGATATTAGCCAAGGTCAAACTCCTAAAAATTTCTGTTAGTTAATAGTGACAAAATAGGGGCGTAAATATGCCGATTTCTTATACTTTTGTCAACGGGAATTTTGTGTTGATTTCGGTGAGACACAACCGAAAAGTTGGCACCGTTATATTTAACGAGCGCTTTTAAACGTGCTCACCAAACGATGTGCACGAGATTTTAACAGTTTTTTCCCTTAGAATATAGCGTAAAAATGAAATTTCTATACAATTAGGCAAATTTTATCTTTCAGAGTGATGAGTTTTGAGTAAAAGATTATTAAAGTCCGGCATTATCGTCAGCGGAATGACCCTTGTTTCCCGTGTATTGGGCTTAGTTCGCGATGTGGTGATTGCCAATTTAATCGGTGCGGGTGCTGCGGCGGATGTGTTTTTGTTCGCTAATCGTATTCCTAATTTTCTCCGTCGATTATTCGCAGAAGGGGCGTTTTCACAGGCATTTGTCCCTGTATTGGCGGAATATCAAAAATCCGGTGATTTATCCAAAACCCGTGAATTTATCGGCAAGGTGTCGGGCACCTTAGGCGGTTTGGTCACGATCGTGACGTTATTGGCGATGATCGGATCGCCCGTGGTTGCGGCCATTTTCGGCACAGGTTGGTTTGTGGATTGGTTGAATGGCGGGCCAAATGCGGAAAAATTCACGCAAGCCTCGTTGTTGCTCAAAATCACCTTTCCTTATTTATGGTTCGTGACCTTTGTTGCGCTGTCTGGTGCGATTCTCAACACCCTCGGTAAATTCGGCGTGATGTCGTTTTCGCCGGTGTTGCTGAATATCGCCATGATCGCCACAGCACTTTGGCTTGCCCCACACCTGGAAAACCCCGATTTAGGTTTAGCCATCGGGATTTTCCTCGGTGGCTTGCTGCAATTTTTGTTCCAATTGCCTTTCTTATATAAAGCCAAACTATTGGTGAAGCCGAAATGGGCGTGGCATGACGAAGGCGTGAAGAAAATTCGCACCCTGATGATTCCCGCTTTATTTGGCGTTTCCGTCAGTCAAATCAATTTATTGCTCGATACTTTTATCGCCAGTTTTTTAATGACCGGCTCCATCAGCTGGCTTTATTATTCAGACCGATTGTTAGAATTTCCGCTCGGCTTGTTCGGCATCGCCATTTCCACGGTGATTTTGCCGACCCTCGCCCGTCACCATGTGAACCTCGATGACAACGCCAAAAGTGCGGTCTATTTTCGCAACACAATGGACTGGGGTGTGCGCATGATTTTGTTGCTCGGTGTGCCGGCAATGATGGGTATCGCCGTGTTGGCACAACCTATGTTGCTCGTGCTATTTATGCGCGGCAGCTTCACCTTCAGCGATGTGCAGGCGGCGTCTTACTCCCTGTGGGGCTTTAACGCGGGGCTATTGAGCTTCATGTTAATCAAGATCCTGGCGAACGGTTACTACGCCCGACAAGATACCAAAACGCCTGTGAAAATCGGCATTATCGCTATGGTGAGCAACATGGCGTTCAACCTGCTCGCCATCCCGTTCAGCTATGTCGGCTTGGCGATTGCTTCCGCTATATCGGCGACGCTCAATGCTTTCCTGCTTTATCACGGCTTGGCGAAGGCGGACGTGTATCATTTCAGCCGCCAAAGTGCGGTGTTTTTTCTGAAAGTTTTTTGTGCCGCGACAGCGATGGGCGGAACGCTTTGGTACTTTTCGCCGACATTAAATCAATGGGCGGCAATGACCTTTTTCACTCGGGTTCATTGGTTAATGTGGCTTATTGCCTTAGCACTGGTTATTTACAGCGGCATACTGCTTCTTTTAGGAATAAACAAAAAGGCATTTTCCGCTTAATAACCTACTTAATTTGACACGTTAATCCTCCAATAAATCTTGTATCGTTCGGCTCAAAATTTCTTGCTTATGCTTCTGACTCGCTCTAAAATGCGCTCCTTGTCACGACCTATCTTGAGCCTTATTTAATGGAAAATTTATTCCTCTTCCCCGTTCGGGTTTATTATGAAGATACCGATGCCGGCGGTGTGGTTTACCATGCGCGCTATCTCCATTTTTTCGAACGAGCACGAACAGAATATCTACGCACGATTCACTTTTCTCAGCAAACATTATTGGAACAAAAACGCATAGCGTTTGTCGTAAGGTCAATGGCTATTGAATATAACATACCGGCAAAATTAGACGATTATCTGACGGTAGAAACTAAAATCGGCGCCCTTAAAGGCGCTACCTTAATTTTTAATCAACGCTTGATACGCGATGAACTGATTTTGTCGGAAGCGACCGTCAAAGTCGCTTGTGTCGATCTTGAAAAAATGAAACCCGTCGCCATTCCAGATGAAATTAAAGCGGCGTTTTCAACTGTTATTTAAGTATTTTTGAGCATGTAATGACGGCAGAATTAAACTTTTTAGACCTATTTTTAAAAGCAAGTATCGTAGTCCAACTGGTAATCGTAATTTTAATTTCCTTTTCGATTATTTCGTGGACAATTATTATCCAACGCAGTCGCATTTTGACTTCTGCGCTAAAAGATTCAACCAGTTTTGAAGATCGTTTCTGGTCGGGGGAAGATCTCAATAAATTATATGAAGGGCTATCAAATCGTCGCGACGGGTTAACCGGCAGCGAACAAATTTTCTTCGTCGGTTTTAAAGAGTTCTCGCGTTTAAAACAAGTCAACCCTAATGCGCCCGAAGCAATTATTAAAGGAACGACCCGCGCCATGAATCTGGCGATGAACAGAGAAATAGAAACCTTAGAGAATCGCGTTCCATTTTTAGCCACAGTCGCTTCGGTAAGCCCTTATATCGGTTTATTTGGAACCGTTTGGGGAATTATGCACGCGTTTATGGCATTAAGCGGAGCAAAACAAGCCACATTACAAATGGTTGCTCCGGGGATTGCAGAAGCACTGATTGCTACCGCTATCGGCTTATTTGCCGCAATCCCCGCGGTTATGGCGTACAACCGTTTAAGCCTTCGGATCAATGCACTGGAGCAAAATTATGGTAACTTTATTGATGAATTCACCACCATTTTGCACCGTCAAGCATTTGGCAAAACAGCGCATACAAATTAAGATAAAAAGCCAAAAAACTGACCGCACTTGGAGGCAAAGTGCGGTCGATTTAAGAGAAGTTTTAGAGGAAAACATATGGTTCGTCGTAAACGGAAGGATATTAAATCTGAAATTAATATCGTTCCTTTTTTAGATGTCTTACTGGTACTTGTTTTAATTTTTATGGCAACAGCGCCGATTATTAGCCAGAGTGTGCAGGTCGAATTACCTGATTCGGTGCAAAGTCAAAGCGTATCCAATGAAGACAAAACCCCAGTGATTTTAGAAGTATCCGGCGTCGGCCAGTATGCCATTTCAATCGGTGGTGAACGACAAGAAGGACTAACCGAAGAAATGGTGACACAATTATCCAAACAAGAATTTGACAAGGATAATAATACAATGTTTTTGGTAGGCGGGGCTAAAGAAGTGCCTTATGAAGAAGTCATCAAAGCATTAAATCTGCTTCACTTGGCAGGAATAAAATCAGTCGGATTAATGACCAATCCAATCTAAGCAATGGAAAATACCGTGCCGAATCATCAACAAAAAAAAGAAAGAAATGCATTCGCTATTTCTGTCGCGTTGCACCTGATATTGTTTGGATTGTTAATTTTAAGCTCTCTCTCCCATACCGTTGAAATTATGGGAGGCGGAGAAGGGGAGGGCGATACCATGGGCGCTGTTATGGTCGATACGGGTGCGGCGGCACAGGAATGGGGGCGCATTCAACAGCAAAAAAAAGGCCAAACGGATTTAGCCAAAAAACCGGAGCCCGTAGTTGAAGAAAAAGATATTACACAACCTCAGGATGAGGCTCGTGAGCAAGAACGTCTACAACAGGAACATTTGCAGGAAGAAATAAAGCGCCAACAAGAAATTGAGCGACAAAAACAGGAAGAATTAGCCAAACAACAAAGAGAAAAAGCCCGGCAGGAAGCGTTGGAAAGACAGCAAAAAGACGCCGAAGAAGCTAAAGCGAAAGAAGCTGCCGAAGCAGCAAAATTAAAAGCCGAAGCAGAAGCTAAACGATTGGCCGCAGCCAAACAGGCGGAAGAAGAGGCCAAAGCAAAAGCGGCCGCTGAAGCCGCTCAAAAAGCGGAAATAGAAGCAAAAGCTAAAGCTGAGGCAAAGGCTAAAGCGGACGCTGAAGCAAAAATCAAAGCCGAAGCGGAGGCAAAAGCAGAACAAGAAGCCAAAGCTAAGGCAGAGGCTAAAGCTAAGACCGAGGCAAAGGCTAAAGCAGACGCTGAAGCAAAAATCAAAGCCGAAGCGGAGGCAAAAGCAGAACAAGAAGCCAAAGCTAAGACAGAGGCTAAAGCGAAAGCCGATGCCGCCGCTAAACGCAAGGCCGATCAAATGGCGTTAGATGATTTTATGAATGGTGGAAATGTTGGCGGCGGGAGCGCTACGCGAGGAGGAAGTGTCAATAAAGGCGGTTCTCAAGGCAGCGGAGCAGCACTAGGTGCCGGCGATGGAGGGAAAATCGGTGACCAATACGCCGGCGTCATAAAAAGGGAAATTCAGCGTCGTTTCTTAAAAGATCCCGGTTTTGCCGGAAAAGTTTGTCGAATCAAAATTCAGTTAGGTCGCGATGGCACTATTTTAGGTTACCAAAAAATTTCTGGCCCCGATGATATCTGCGCTTCTGCGTTAAGAGCGGTCACCAATACTAAAAAAGTACCGCCGGCGCCTTCAGATGTGGTCTATGAAAAATATAAGGCGCCGATTATTGATTTCGATATTAAGTAATTTAATAAATTTATAAGGTGATTAAATGAAAGTAGTTAACTATTTAGCAAAATTTGTCCTCGCATTGTTTACTATCGTAAATATTGCCGTAGCAGAGGATGAAGTACGAATTGTTATTGATGAAGGTGTTGACGGCGCACGGCCGATTGCCGTCGTTCCATTTGCCGGCGCCGCACCGGAAAATATTGCTGAAATTATTGCCGCCGACTTACGTAATAGCGGTAAATTTAATCCGCTTCCGGAAAGTAGAATGCCGCAAAAACCGACCTCTGCCGCCGAGGTTAATCCGGAAGTGTGGACGGCGTTAGGAATTGATGCCATTGTTGTGGGACAAATTACGAGTACCGGAAACGGTTATAATATTTCTTATCAACTCATTGATACCGTAGGCGCTACAGGTACTGCAGGAGCGGTTTTAATGCAAAATAGCTATACCGTAACGGACAAATGGTTACGCTATGGCGCTCATACCGTCAGTGATGAGGTGTTTGAAAAGTTGACCGGTATCCGAGGTGCATTTAGAACCCGTATCGCCTATGTTGTGCAAAAAAACGGTGGATCACAGCCTTATGAAGTTCGGGTTGCCGACTACGACGGTTACAATCAATTTATTGTAAACCGCAGCTCACAGCCGATTATGTCTCCGGCATGGTCTCCGGACGGTAAACGCCTTGCTTATGTGTCTTTCGAGAATAGAAAATCTCAACTTGTCGTACAGGATTTAAGTTCCGGCTCCCGCCGTGTAGTTGCCTCATATCCCGGTCATAACGGCGCGCCAGCGTTCTCACCGGACGGTTCAAAACTTGCTTTTGCCTCTTCACAAGATGGTTATCTGAACATTTATATTATGTCTTCAAATGGTGGAGCCCCTTATCAATTAACGCGTGGTGCGGGTAATAACACAGAACCGTCTTGGTCTCCTGATGGTAGTTCTATTTTATTTACCTCCGACAGAGGCGGATCTCCTCAGGTTTACCGTATGGATGCCTCGGGAGGGAACGTATCGCTGATAGGTGGACGAGGCAGTGCCCAAGTTAGCGGAGACGGCAAAACGCTAGTCATGATCAATGGTAACAATAATGTTGTGAAACAAGACATCGCAACCGGCTTAAACGAAGTATTAAGTACATCTTTTTTAGGTGAAAGTCCGAGCATTTCCCCAAATGGAATAATGATAATTTATAGCTCTACACAAGGCTTAGGAAAGGTGCTACAATTGGTTTCCGCAGACGGTCGCTTTAAGGCGAGCCTCCCGGGAAGTAGCGGCCAAGTGAAATTTCCGGCTTGGTCCCCATACTTAACTAAATAAACTCAATAAGGAGAAATCTAATGAACAAATTTGTTAAATCATTATTAGTTGCTGGTTCTGTCGCTGCATTAGCCGCTTGTAGCTCATCAAGTGACGAAGCAGGTAAAGGTCAAACTTTCGGCGGATACTCTGTTGAAGATTTACAACAACGTTATAACACCGTTTATTTCGGGTTTGACAAATACAACATTGAAGGCGAATACGTACAAATCTTAGATGCACACGCAGCATACTTAAGTGCTGTACCGTCTTCAAAAGTACTTGTTGAAGGTAACACTGATGAACGTGGTACACCTGAGTACAACATCGCTTTAGGCCAACGTCGTGCCGACGCGGTGAAAGGTTACTTAACAGGTAAAGGTGTTGAAGCAAGCAAAGTTTCAACCGTATCTTACGGTGAAGAAAAACCTGCCGTATTAGGTCATGACGAAGCTGCATACGCGAAAAACCGTCGCGCAGTGTTAGCATACTAATTTGCTAATCAAGAAAAAACAGGGCTTATGAGCCCTGTTTTATTTTCTCCCTTTCTTTACCGACTAAAGATAAAAGATCAGCATTTTTGACCGCACTTTGCCAATTCAACTATCGACAAATCACTAAATTAACATTAGCCTCTTGCAAATACTGCTTTATAACGTCCGATACATCGTCATCGGTAAATAAAAAATCAACATCACCCAGTTGTCCTAAACGTACCATAGCACGGCGAATAAATTTGGAATGATCGGCAACCAATAGCGTTTGTCGTGAGCTTTCAATAATTGCCCGTTTTACCTGAACTTCATGATAATCATAATCCAATAACGAACCGTCTGAATCAATCGCGCTAATCCCCAATATGCCGAAATCTAACCGAAATTGAGAAATAAAATCACAAGTGGCTTCACCGATAATCCCGCCATCTTTACGTAAAGAGCCGCCGGCCATCGTAATATCAAAGGTTTCATTCTGACGTAGTAAATGCGCAGCATTAAGATTATTCGTTACAATACGTAACCGTTCATGGTGCAACAACGCGTTTGCCACAGCCTCGGGGGTTGTTCCAATATCAATAAATAGAGAGGAACCATGAGGAATAATTTTTGCGACCGATTGTGCAATGAGATTTTTTTGGTAAGAAAAAAATTGTTTACGATCAATATAATCGGAATTTTCGGAAGACGACGGTGACGCGGCACCGCCGTGATGACGCCGAATAATGTCCCATTCGGCTAACTCATTGAGATCTCGTCGAATTGTCTGTGAACTCACGCCCAACTGCGCGACCAAATCTTCCGTTGTGAGATAACCATTTTGTCTGACTAATTCAATAATTTTCTGCTGACGTATGGATTGTTTCATCGTTCCCTAACCTATAAATCTGTAAACTAATCTTTTAATTCATTGATGTTACAGTCAATTTTGCACTGAAGCCATCCCATAATAATTCCTGTCAGCAAACCGCCAATATGTGCCGCATTACCGATTTGAATATCCACCAGCGGCATGATAAAGCCCAAAGCAAGCCCAATCAGTAACATTTGCAAAAAACCCGCGGGCAAATGAAAACGGCCGCTATAACGATCGATGATAAACACATAGCCTAACACCGCATAAACCACGCCGGACAAGCCAAAAAACGCTGCGGAATCAATCGCATAGTATTGTGCTGTGCCGCTTGATATTGCCGAAATAAGATAGAGTATCAGTAGTCTGAACGCACCGTAATGACGTTCTATCATACTGCCGAAAATCCACCACCAAGATAAATTAAAAACTAAATGCAATAATGACAAATGAATCAGCGTATGAGTTATATAACGCCAAAGTTCAAGATCTTGGTCGTAAAATACAGGATAATGAAACATTTCCATTATCATTTCATTCATACCAAGATTTTGCAAAGTATAAATAACAAGACAAAGTGCGGTCAAAAATAAAGTAAATTTCGGCGCTTGTAATAAACTAAAAGAGTTGACCGATTTCGCTGGATGAACAACCACCCTACCGACTTGCCAACCGGCATTTCCGTAACGGGGATCAAAAGGATTACGTAAAAATTGCGCTTTCTCTTTCGTTATTTCAGCTAACTGCGGCGAATTTTCCTCAATAAAGACCCCGAACAATGGTACGCCACGCTCATCCTGAAATGATTTTAAGATCAATTCAACACCCAATCGGCTACGAATATAATCACGAAATCGTAATGGAAAATCTTCACTTTCACTACCAAACAAATACTGCATTTACGCTCCCACGCGATAGCGCCTAAATAATTTTTACCCCTTTATTCCTTTAGTAAAGAAACCATGATTTGGTCAATTTTGAAATTTTCCGTATCAATCACTTCAAATTTATAATTATCATAAAGCACAAAATCCGTTTTTTTAGGAATTTTTCTTAGCATATACATCATGAAACCGCTAATGGTTTCATAATTTTCCGCATCGGGAAAATGTTCAATATTCAACACACGCATTACATCTTCCAACGGCGTTGCGCCGTCAATTAACCATGAATGCTCATCCCGGCTGACGATATATTCTTCTTCATTGGAAACCAATTCCCCCATTACAATGCTCATTACGTCATTTAGCGTAACGATTCCCACCACAAGCGCATATTCATTGACAATCACCGCAAAATCTTCGCCTGTTGATTTAAACAATTCCAGCACCTCAAATAACGATAATGTATCCGGCACAAATAACGCTTTTCTCAACAGTTTAGCGTCAGTCAATGACACATCCTCCTGCTGCAGATACATCGTTAACAAAGAATGCGATTCGACATAGCCTAAGATTTTGTCCAGACTGCTGTCACAAATCACTAATTTGGAATGGGAATTCGCCGATAGGGTGTCCAATACTTGCCGGCGGCTGAAAGTGCGGTCTAAATAAACGATATTTTCGCGTGTCGTCATGGTTGATGTCACGGTTCTCGCCTGCATATCAAAAATATTTTCGATTAAATATTGCTCTTGGGTTTTCAATACACCGGCCTCGGCCCCCGCTTCAACGACGGCGACAATGTCTTCCGAGGTCATGTTATCTTCCCGAACCGTGGAAATACGTAATAGCCGAAAAATGCCGTTAGCGATCACATCAAACAGCCATACCAACGGTTTAAATAAAATAATACAAAGCCCCATTAGCGGCACGATACGTACCGCCATTTTTTCGGGATAGGTAATCGCAAGGCGCTTTGGAATCAAATCCGCAAACAGAATAAACGTAAATGTCACCATAGCGAAAGCAAGCCAAGAAGCGGCGGAATCAATCCAAGGGGCTTGACTATATTGTTCCAACCATTTTTTGATGTACGGACTCACTGCGCTTTCACCGATTCCGCCGCCCAGAATCGCCAACATATTCAACCCGATCTGCACGACCGTAATAAAATGCCCCGGATGTTCCTGCAGCTTTAACACATGCTGCGCCCGTTTATCGCCGTCATTGGCCATCGCCTGTAATTTTAATTTTCTTGAGCCCGCTAAAGCGATTTCTGATGAAGAAACAACGGCACTCAAAATAATCAGGCATAAAAGAATTAAAATCGTCTCTAATAAATCCATATTATGCTACTTATCAAATTTCTTAAAAAACGACCGCACTTCAAATCGCAGTCGCCTTATTCCTCACTGGCAAACCAACCGCGGACAAATTGAATGGAAAGAAACAGCGTCAGTGTTAAAAACGCATAAAATATCCAAGAAAATACCGGGTGACTCGGCGTACTATCTGCCGTAACTTCCTTGATAGAAACGGCGTTACGATACTCATCCAACAGCGTAATTCGCCAGCCGTAGTATTTAATTTGAACCGATTTATTTTCGTTTCCCAATGCCTGCGCCTCCGCCTGTAAATTGGCGGAACCGAATTTAAAATAAAACGGAAATCCCCAACGCGTATCTTCATTGCGATACACCATAATCTTACCGTCGTCATTTTGCGTATTAATAAAATACACATCGCGCACAACGCCATCCGCCGGATTTGATTTCGTAATGAACCCGTCTTTATCCATGCGTTTCACTTCAACGCCTGTAACACGCGTCACGTCGTAATGAGGGAAAACATAATTCACCACGGAAAACATCGCGGCATGAAAAATAAAGAGAATTAAAAATAAACAATATTTAAAAAATCTACGCATAATTTTTCCTATTACGAATCAACTGATGATTGCACACTAAGCCGAAATAAACGCTCAAAATTAGTCGTCGTCATTTGCGCAAAATCCTCTGTCGAAACGCCTTTCAACGTCGCGACATATTCACACACTTCACGCGTATAAGCCGGTTGGTTTTGCTTTCCGCGGAAAGGAACGGGGGCAAGGTAAGGCGAATCCGTTTCGACTAATAAACGATCGAGCGGCACATGTCGAACGACATCACGTAATGCTTCCGCATTGCGAAAGGTCACAATGCCCGAAATAGAAATATACATTCCTAAATCAAGCAACTGCGTCGCCGTCGCCAAATCTTCCGTAAAACAATGCAAAACGCCGCCGCACTTTTCCACCTGATTTTCACGTAACAGCGCAACGGTATCTTCACGCGCGGCGCGAGTATGTACGATAACCGGTTTATTTAAAGCATTGGCCATTTGAATCTGCCCGGCAAAGGAGGCTTTCTGAGCCACCTTATTCGCCGCGCCGTAATAATAATCCAGCCCCGTCTCGCCGATGGCAATGACTTTCGGATGTTGCGCCGATTGCGCTAAACGCGCGGCATCGTAAGCCTCGTTGTCTAAATCCAACGGATGGACGCCGCAAGCCAATGAGATTTCGTCAAACGGCTCAAGCAATGGCAGCGCGCGTTCAAAACGTGCGAGCGTCACACTGACGGCAAGTAAATGTTTAACGCCGCGCGCCTTGGCCTTAGACACAACGTCAGCCACGTTTCGGTGAATATTTTCATAATCCAACGCATCCAAATGACAATGCGAATCCACAATAAACATAATCAATCCTTAAAAACATCGGTAATTAAACGCGTCAGCCCGTCCAATAGTATTAATTCCATATTGACGCCATTAATCTCAAGTAAATCCGACCGCACTTTCTGCATAATTCGGCTTGCCGTAAGTAGCCCGATAGCGCTCTGTTCCTCACTAAATCGGGCGACACCCTCAGATAAATCAAGACATTGCCGACCACGTTGAATCGCAAATTTATATTTCAACGCATCCGATAAAAAGGCCAAAATCCAGTCTAGTTGGGCAATCACTTGCAACTTGTCAAATAGCGGTAAAATCTCAAGAGGGGAGCGACGGCGATAAAACAACCAAAATTGACGTAGAAACGCTTTTCGACTTGCTAATAACCCTTGTTGTAACGCCGCCAGCGCCGCCGGTGGACGGCCGAAATTCATTGCAAGTGCGGTCAACATTTCGGAAGTTTCCTGCGTCGACTGAGAACGCAGCCATTGAATCGCCATTTCTTCATTCGGTGTGTTAATCCGCCACACTTGACAACGACTATAAATGGTCGCCAATAAATGATCGGCCTGTTCCGATTGCAGCATAAAATAAGTGTCCGGACGGGGTTCTTCCAATGTTTTTAACAAGGCGTTGGAAGCTGCCTCAGTGAGCAACTCCGCCCCTTTGATATACACGACTTTATGGCCATTTTGTTGCGCATGCTGATTAATTTTATCGTTAATCTCTCGAATTTGGTCAATATTAATACGGTTTCCTTCAAGCAGTGCCAGCGCATAAAAATCCGGATGGCTGCCGGCAAGCATTAAGCGACAATCGTGACACGTTCCACAGGGCTCATCCCCCGATGACCGACGACACATGACACGTCGTGTTAACGCCGCCAATAATTGTTCGCCGCCTAAACCGGTATCAGCTTGAATCAATAATGCATGGTGCCCCGTGCCTTTATTCAGCGACCGTACAATTCGATGATAAACAGGAAGAAGCCATGGATACATCAATTTTCCTTTTGGCGTAATACAAAGCGTTCTACAGCATGTTGAATATCTTGCGTAACCTGCACCAAGGGCTGTTCAGCCTTAATCACAACGGCGTTCGGATCTTGTTTAACCAATGCTAAATAATGTGCCCGAGTGCGGTCGAAAAACGCCATGTTTTGTTTTTCTATCCGATCCAGCTCGCCGCGTCCGCGCGCACGCGCTAAGCCGACTTCCGGCGAAATATCCAAATACAAGGTTAAATCGGGTTTAAAATCGCCTAAAATTTGTTCTTTTAAGCTTGCCAGAAGCCTTGAATCTAATTGTCGACCGCCTCCTTGATAGGCTTGTGAAGATAAATCATGACGATCGCCGATAACCCATTTGCCGGCCTTGAGTGCCGGTTGAATAACATTTTCCACTAATTGAATGCGCGCGGCATAAAGCATCAATAATTCCGCTTTAGGGGTGATCATTTCTTCCGTTTCCGATTTAATTAAATCCCGCAATTTTTCGGCTAACGGCGTTCCGCCCGGCTCGCGCGTTAATAAAATATCATGAATGTCTAACCGCTTTAACACCTCAATGATCGCCTCTTTCGCGGTGGTTTTACCGGCGCCTTCCAGCCCTTCAATAACAATAAATTTACCTAACATATCACTTCCCATGGCGCTGTTGCCGATACCAACGTAAATATTCCTGCACGGCTCGGTTATGGTCATTTAAATTTGTCGAGAATTTATGTCCGCCCGAACCATCTGCGACAAAATACAAAAACGCCGTTTTGGCCGGATGAGCGACGGCTTGTAATGCACTTTCGCTCGGCATCGCAATCGGCGTCGGCGGTAAGCCATCAATAATGTATGTGTTATAAGGTGTGACCGTTTCCAGATCTTTTTTACGAATATTGCCGTTATAATTTTCTCCCATGCCATAAATCACGGTCGGATCCGTTTGTAATTTCATTTTCAGCTTCAGTCGATTGATAAATACCGACGCGACCTGTGCGCGCTCTGCGGCAATGCCGGTTTCTTTTTCAACAATTGAAGCCAAAATTAACATTTCATAAGGATTGGCAAGCGGGAGATCTTGATCGCGCTCCTGCCAGGCTTTGTCCAACGCTTTTTTCATTCGTTCGGACGAGCGTTTCAGCAAGGCCAGATCGGTGGAATTTGGGGTGTAATTATAAGTGTCCGGATAAAGCCAACCATCAAGGTTGCGCCATTCGCGAACATTTTTTGTTATCGGCGGAATATCCAATAAATCAAAGATTTCTTGATCGGATTTACCGGCTAAAGTTTGTGTTAAGTGCGGTGCGTTTTCAATAAGTTTACGCCATGTTTTAAACGTATTGCCTTCAATAACCTGCAAATTAAATTGTGCTTCTTTGCCGGAATTAATTAAGATTAATAGACTCTGAACGTCAGTCACGCCCTTTAACGAATAGACGCCGGCTTTAATTTTATTAAGCTGAGGATGAAATTTTAATAGCCAGGGGAGTAATTGTGCGTCCTTAACAAGGTTTTCCCGCTCAAGTAAAGCCGCCAACTTACTACCGTTCGTACCACGTTCAATTGTCAATAATTGATCGTCTTTAACATGAACAGGCTTAACTAACAAAACGTTGATTTTTTGGTATCCCCAGATTCCCACCGCAAGGCCGCTCAAAATTAAAATGAATAAAAAAATAAAACACTTCTTCATGGCAATCAAATGATATTAAATAAACCAAACTTACATATAGAAAAAATAAAAAAGGCAATCCTCGCGGTATTGCCTTTTCGTTTACTTTTATTTATTAAAATACCGAATATCCGCCGTTTTACGTAGAGCCTTTACCCAGTCTTTTGTGGCTTCCTGTAACTGACTGTTTACCAATTGCTCATACGCCTTTTGACGATAAGCATCTTCCGTTCTATCTTGCTCACGGGTTCCCGTCACTTCCAAAATATGCCAACCGAATTCCGATCTAAACGGAGTGGAAATCACGCCGGGTTTAATCGTTGTGACCGTTTGGGCAAAAGGCCCGACATAAGTTTCCGGAAAGGCATAACCCAAACTGCCGCCATTGGCGCCGGACAGATAATCTTTTGAATATTTTAATGCCGCCTCCGCAAAGGTCATTTTGCCGGATTGAATATCGGCACGAATTCGCTCTAATTGCGCCTTAGCCTGAGCATCATTTAACATCGGATTCAGTTTCAATAAAATATGGCGCACTTCATATTGTTTACCCTTGACTTTACGCGCTGAACCTGTGGCTTTTGCATTTGACAACATTTTCTTGCCTAACGCCTCCACTTCTTCACGGGTAACACTTACGCTATTACTAATCGCCTGATTACGCACGTTATCCATCAACATTTGATTCGCAATTCGCTGAGCATAATCGGCAAGAGAAATGCCTTCATAATCTAATTGATCTAAAAACTGGCCATAAGTTAAGCCGTTTTGAGCCGCAATATTTTCAATGATGAGATCGATTTGAGCGGGATCAATCTTGACATTTGATTCGCCAATGGCTTTTTGCACTAAAATATCGTCGATAATTTTATTTAACGCACCGGTGTAATCCCCTTTCTTCCCCATCACGCTGCGCACCTGACTTTCCAAAATCGGAATACCGTCCACGGTTGCGATAACCCGTTCTTCCGCCGCGTTAACGGTTGATAACGCAAACAAACCGACGATAGTGAATAAAAGCGATTTTAGCATTGTTTTTTTCATTTTAAACTCATTCCAAACCATAAGATAATGCCGTTAGAGTAGCAATTTTAATAAAGGTTCACAAGAAGCGGGATTATTTAGGCAGCAGAGCCACTTCATAACACTGGTCGAATTCTAATGTTCTGACCTGTACTTTTTCATCGCGGCTCGTCGGAACATTTTTACCCACATAATCGGCTCGAATCGGCAGCTCACGGTGCCCTCGGTCAACCAAAATGACCAATTCGATTTTCGCCGCACGTCCAAAATCCGTTAACGCATCCATCGCCGCACGAATCGTACGTCCCGTAAACAAAACATCGTCGACTAAAATAACTTCTTTATTTTGAATATCAATATAACCGGACGCACCGCTATAAACGGGCGTTGGATTTTCCGGCGCGACATATGCTAAATCATCACGATAAAAAGTAATATCAAGCGCCATAGAAGGCAGCGAAACGCCAGTCAATTCGGCAATTTTACGCTTAATTAACTCCGCAATTTCTGCGCCGCGACGCTTGATTCCGACAATGACAATATTGTCTAAACGCTGATGTTTTTCAATAATTTCATGGGAAATACGCGAAATGGTACGCATAAATTGATTTTCATCGATAATAATTTTTTCCATTTGACATTCTCAATGATGAAACCGAATTTAACAGCACTAACATAGCACAAAACCCACTTTCAGGGAAGAAAAGTGCGGTCAAAATTTAAGGCGTTTCATTTCAAGCAAAAGCAATTTCCCAGCTCCTGAGTACCGACAAAAAATAGGCGCTGAGATTATCCGTTTACGGACGTTTCGATCGCTAAAATTTCCGCAATATTTTCCGTGTCCGGTTTAATTCGCCATTTAATATTCAAATCATAAACCGCAATACCATAGCAACGCGCCGTTTGCTTTCCTTGATGATATGCCGGGCGGGGGTCTTGAGCGATAATCTGACAAATAAAACGGCCTAAGTGCGGTCGATTTTCTTCAAGTTTAATTATTTGAGCCGCAATACCCGACGCAAATTCGACCACTAATGTCGCTGTCGGTTTTTGCTGCGCAAAACCCGATTGAGCCTTCGGCTCGCTGTCCACATAAGCGACATAAGGCTTAATATCAAAAATGGGTGTTCCGTCAACTAAATCAACCGGGCCTAAATGCAATAAAATTTTGCCTTTTTTCTGCTCGATACCGCGCAATGCGACTTTTGACAAACCAAGCGGATTCGGCCGGTGGGTTGCCCGTGAAGCAAATACGCCGACGCGCCGATTGCCGCCTAATCGAGGAGGTCGAACGGTCGGTTGCCATTTTCCCGTAGGCACTCGATCAAATTGAAAAATTAACCAAAGATGACTGAATTGTTCCAGCCCGCGTACCGTTTCAGGCACATTAAACGGTGGCAGTAATTCCACGATGCCGCAGCCGTCTTCCACTAAGTCGGGCTGACGTGGAATAGAAAATTTTTCTTTGTAAGGCGAGTGAATAATCGCAACCGGTGTAAGCGTCAGAGATAAGTCATTCATTATTAACTTTTTTCAGTGTAGAATAAGCGCCATTTTAATAAAAAGTGCGGTCAAAAAAAATGACGAATCATAAATTGAATATGTGGTGGGAAACCGCCCGCCCGAAAACCCTTCCGCTGGCGCTCGCCTCAATCTTTACCGGCTCAGCTTTAGCCTACCATACCGCGCCTGATAAATTTCACCTGTCGATAATGTTGTTATGTTTACTCACCACCATTTTATTACAGATCTTATCTAATTTTGCCAATGATTATGGCGATCACCAAAAAGGCAGCGATACACAGGAAAGAATCGGTCCATTGCGAGGGATTCAAAAAGGCGCCATTTCAGCAATCGAGCTTAAATACGGCCTGATTGCCGTAGCGTTAGCCAGCCTAATTTCAGGCGGCTGGCTCATTGCCGTCGCTTATCAAAATTTATCGGATCTCATCGCTTTCGCCGGATTAGGCGTCCTTGCCATTATTGCGGCAATTACTTATACCGTCGGCGACAAACCTTATGGCTATATGGGATTAGGCGACATTTCAGTGCTCCTTTTTTTCGGTTTATTAGGCGTTTGCGGCACCTATTATTTACAAATTCATCAAATCAATCCGCTGATTCTTTTACCCGCCATAGGCTCCGGATTACTAGCGACAGCCGTTTTAAATATCAATAACTTACGAGATATCGAACAAGATGCCAAAGCGGGTAAATATACGCTGGCCGTTCGTTTGGGAGCATACAAAGCGCGTCAATATCATATCGCCTTACTCAGTGCGGCAATGTTATGTTACGGCCTGTTTTCATTGTTCACAGCGAATCATTGGAGCCATTGGCTATATTGGCTGGCTTTACCGCTGCTCGTCAAGCACGGGACATTTGTGTATCGTAGCCTCGCCCCTGAAAGTTTACGGCCGATGCTGGCACAAATGTCGATGATTTCATTAATTATCAATATCTTATTTAGTTTAGGTTTGCTTATTCGCTAAATCGGCATATACTTACCACATTATTTATCATCTCATGAGAGGGAAATTCTTATGTATATTGACACGTCAGAACTTTGTGATTTTTATGCGGATCAGATTGATGTTGTTGAACCGATTTTTTCAAGTTTCGGCGGCGCCGGTCACTTTTTCGGAAAAGTCACAACCGTAAAATGCTTTGAAAACAAAGGACTTATCGCCGAAATTCTCGAAGAAGACGGCGAAGGACGCGTGCTTGTCATTGACGGAGGCGGCGCCGTCAGACGCGCGCTGATCGATGCGGAACTGGCTCAATTGGCATTAGATAATCATTGGGAAGGAATTATCGTTTACGGCGCGGTTCGCCAAATTCAACAATTGGAAAATTTAAACATCGGCATCCACGCTATTGCGCCGATTCCGGTTAGCGCAGACGAAAGTAATCAAGGAGAATCGGATATTCCGGTTAATTTCGGCGGGGTGACCTTCTTTCCGGAAGATTACGTTTATGCAGATTTAACCGGCATCATTCTTTCGCAAGAACCGTTAGATCTGGAAAATCAAGAAATAGACTAACCCGAAAACGGCACAAAAACGGCCGAATACAAAATCGAAAAGAAAAAATAAACCCCAACAATATAGTACTTACACAACGCTGAAATGACGCTCACAATCTATCGAAGTGAATGTCATTTCGGCTTTCTGTTTTCATTTTTCTATTAACCAAAATTTAACGCTCTTTTATAACGAGGTCGGAAACCATCACAATCCCGCTTTTCCGCCTTGCTAAATCATCGCAAAAACGCTCCCAAAATTGACCGCACTTTTCCCTCCTTTTTCTTCAAAACAAAAAATGCAATGCGGTTTCCCACATTGCATTTTGTTTATTTAGCGTTTTACTCGGCTCAATTAGTACTGAAACCCAATTCCCGCGCCGGCGAAGAAGTCGCCCATAAAGTTGGCGGTGCCGGTGATTTTAATCACTGCTTTGCCGCTATCCGTGGTTCTCGACCAGCCGACGACGGCAGACTTGTCTTTGTAAGTCCCGACCGCGGCGCCAATCATGGATTTACCCACAACATTTGCTTGCGGTAACGACATGCCTGTCGCTATGCTGGCGCCAAGGCCGCGCATTTCTTTGCAAATGTTACTCAGCTTATCTTCCACCGCGCCGATTCGATGTTCGGCGGAGGTCATGCGGCTGTTCATGTGATTGAACTCGTTACGAGACAGGCCGCTGGTCGTTTTCATATTGTTAACCCGATTACTCAACTCTTGGAAGAGGGCATAGTTTACTGCGTAGATGCCGTTGACAATGGTCACGCTGGTGCCTGCGCCGCCGAAGATGGTACTGCCTTTCGCTTTCAGATTTTTCACGTTCACGGTATCCGCATTGACCGTATCTGCATTAACAGTCGTTGCGTTCACCGTTGTGGCCGTCACACTATCCACCGCAATATGACGACTTAACGCTACGCTAATCGCACGACCGCTTTGCGTCAATTGAATATTGACGCCGCATACAGTGCTTGCTGCCTCGCCGATGATATTGCCGGTGGTGGCGATATTCCAAACGACACTCTTCCGTCGCCGAGCTGTATGTCCCCGTACCGCTGGTGGAGGTGCCAGCGACCACATAACTGGTATTCGAGCCTTAAAAGACCGAATTATCCGTGGTGGTCGTAATGTCGTTCCCGAAAGCGAACATGCCGTTTTGCCCGGAAGCTAACATATTGTTATTACCGACGCTGTAAGAATAGGTGGCGTTAATTACGCTTGGGTCACCGATGGCGCCGGAGTCTTCGTGGTTGATTTAGTTGTCGTTACTGATAGAAATGGCGTTTTTAGTGTTATTTTTTGCGCCCGAACCGATAGCAATCACGTTTTCACTGGTGACATTAGAGAAAGTACCGAACGCCAAACTATTCATATCGGCGACAATACTCGTCCAGCCAAGGGCGATGCTCGTATTTAATGCTTTTGCTGCAACGCCCAATGCAATACTGGCCCAGTTTGCATTAGAGCTTGTCCCCATTGAAATAGAATTTACTTCACTTTTACTTAAGGGACTGTACTAGATAACTAGACCAAATTTCCTTTAACCAATTGTTTTAAAATGGAAATTTGAGATTTTATTTCATTGTGATTAAA
>CAURMH010000025.1:0-22272 GCA_963525745.1 uncultured Pasteurellaceae bacterium
GAGGTAGCCTATCTAAAGGAGTTGGGAAGCAAGTACTCGGACTCCAAGTGCGGTCAAGAAAGCGCAAGAAATTCACCACCTACCGAGGCACAATAGGCCATATCGCCCCGAATCGTCTTGAGCGTGATTTTAAGGCCACGGTCCCGAATCAAAAGTGGGTGACGGATATCACGGAGTTTAAAGCGAAAGATGGGGAAAAGTCTATTTATCCCCAATTTTAGACTTATTTAACAATGAGATAGTCGCCTTTAATCTCAGCTACTCACCGAATTGGGCACAAGTAGAGCCTAAGCTAAAAATGGCCATCACGAAAGAAGAGATAGTTGAAGCGGTAAGAGATTATTTGGACTATTTTATAACCACCATCGAATCCAACTGAAATTAAAAGGACTGAGTCTGATATAATATCGTTGTCAGTCCTTGAATTAATTGTCCGGATTTTTGGGGGCAGATCAATTTGACCGCACTTTTATTTTACTCATTAAAATAGCGAATTAACGCACAATATCTCCGCGTAATGTAACGCGAGCATTGCTGTGTCCGGCGTGACACTCGAATTTGTCGGCGCTTTTATAAACATTCTTTTTGTGGTAACTCACAAGATTGCTTACTTTGCTGCCGCCCTCTTTCACGGCGCGTTCCTGAAACGATTTAATTGCAGATAAAAACGCCCAATTACAGGCTTCTACATCGGATTTATTAAAGGCATTCGTTGACTTAATGCTGGTTAAATTGGCCTTTAATACTTTGCCGCCGGCAGGTTTCCCAAAATAAAGTTTGATTTTGGGATCAATCGCTTCTGCCGCCCCTTTTGAATTTAGTGCATCTCTAATCGAAAGATAATGGGTCGTATCACGCGGTGCGCAGGCGGAAACCAGTGTCGCCGCGAGAATGACAATACCAAATCGAGTGAGAAATTTCATTTTAGCCTCCTATATCATTAGAATATTTTGTGAAAGTATACCATCTTCTATTTATTAGCCAACCGTGCGATTAAATATTTGAGAATAAATAAAGTTAGTGTAGACTTTGGGCAGTTTTATTACCGGGAAGATAAAAAATGAAAAATTTGATTCTGTTTGCGTTTTTGACCGCACTTTTAACCGCCTGTTCATCAGGGTTTAACCGTAAATAAATGATTAAGACTTACTAATGCACAAAATTTACGATTTTTCCTTCGATATCGACGCATGGCAGATCGTTTGCGATAAATTGATTGCGCCGGAAGACTGGATAAAAGGTGAAACGCATTGGCATAACAATGCACAATATTGGGCTGATTTTTCGCCGAAGCTCACTTTCTTGCCGCCACTTAAGCGTCGCCGTTTAAGCGAATCGGCACGTTTGTTTTTTGAAGCGGCTTGGGAGTTGGTCGGAGAAGCGCCGAATTTCCCGGTCATTTATGCTTCTTCTAACGGCGAACTTAATCGTAATTTCGCCTTATGGCATACGCTTCTAACGGAAGGCGACGTGTCGCCGACCTCCTTTAGTCTTTCCGTACATAATGCTTTGGTGGGGCAGTGGTCCGAATTTCGCAGGGTAAAAGCGGAAACAACCGCCATTATGGCGCGCAGAGACAATTGGGAAGCGGCGCTATTGGAAGGGTATATGCTACTGAACGAAGGCCACGACCGTATTTTAGTGGTTGTTGTCGAAACCCCTTTACAGGCCGGCTATAACGCTCAACCGGTGGTTCGTCAACCTTTCGGCTATGCGCTAGCCTGTGTTTTGGCGCGAGGGCGACAATATCGCCTAAATTTATATTCTGAGGCGCCGGACAGCACCTTATTTGCTCGAGATAATGCGTTAGAATGGGTTAGAAATCAATACCTTAACACTCATCAATGGAAAACCCGCAGTAGTTCGGGAGGCTATTGGTTATGGCAGAAAAATTAGACTGGCTGAAACGTTTACTCGTCACGGCCGGCGCCTTCGCCTTTTTTGGTGTGGCCGGTGTGCTATATCAATTAATACTTTATCCTTACGCGCGAACTTACAAAACCAACCGCTTGGAAACCCAGCTTAAAGTGCGGTCGAGAGTCAGCCGAATTTGGCATTATTTTGTTCGTTATTTAGTGTGGGGCGGCGTGTTAGACGTCAGCTACAAAGGCTTTGAAAAACTGGGACGTCCCGGTCAACTGGTTCTAGTCAATCATCCCTCTTTGCTTGATGTCGTGCTGATTTTCGGGCAAGAACCGCGTTTTAATTGTATTGTAAAAAAAGAATTATTACATAACCCGACGATGCGCAACCAGATTTTAGCTTGTGGATTCTTACCAAATGAAGAATCGCTTGAACTCCTTGAAAAATGCGATGAAGTCCTTAAAAAACAAACATTGCTGCTTTTTCCGGAAGGTACGCGAACCGGTTGGGACGGAACGGTAAAATTAAATCGCGGCGCCGTTTCTATCGGCTTGCGTAGTGCAAAAGTGATTACGTTAATGACGATCAAAATGCACCCTCTTAGCCTTAAAAAAGGCCATCCGTGGTATAAAATTCCGGCTAAACGGATTCGTTATGAAATTACGGTGGAAGAGGATTTAAATCCGCAAGATTGGCTACAAGACAGCGCAATTCCGGTCGCTTCACGGAAATTAACTCGCTACTTAGAAGATTATTTTAATTCAAAGACAAAGGACATGGATCATGGAACTTAAACAACAATTAAAAAAACTGATTATCGACAGTCTTGCACTGGAAGACATCTCGATTGATGACATTACCGATGATATGCCGTTATTTAGCGATGACGGATTAGGGCTTGATTCTGTGGATGCATTGGAACTCGGCTTAGCGGTTCAAAAAACCTTCGGATTACAACTGGATAGCGAACAGCAACAACTCAGAGATCATTTCACCAGCGTCACCACATTGGCGGACTTTATTCGGGCGAAAAAAGGATAAAATATGACAGAGCAAGAAATCCGTTCATTATTAAGCGAAGCCTTAGCCTCCTTATTTGAAATCGATCCGACGAAGATCAAACCGGAAACCAATCTTTACGAAGATCTCGAAATCGATAGCATTGATGCCATTGATTTAATTGACTACATTAAACGCAATACAGGCTATCGGTTACAGGCTGAAGATTTCCGCAATGTGCGAACTGTCGATGATGTCGTCAACGCCGTATTAAAAATCAGCGCTCAGGCTTAATTATCATAATGGCTTATTCCCCGCGAGATTTAGTTGCCGCCGAGCCGCAATGGCATTTCGTCGATTTTGAGCGTCAAGCATTACAAATTTCTTATGCACTGCAAGCGCGCAAAACACGTTGCATTGCCCTTTGGCTTGAAGATGCGGCGCATTTAGCCTGCGTTTTACTGGGTGCGTGGCATGCCCGTGTCCGCGTTTTATTTGTACCGAATTGCACGGCGGAAAGTATCGAATGGGCGAATGAATTTGCCGATTTCTGGATCACCGACACCGAATTCACGCAATCGAAAATTGAATATTTCGAGACTTTCGCGCAAGCAATAAACGTTAATAAATTCCCTGAAAATCGACCGCTCTTTGACCGGGAAAATAAGACGGAAATTTGGCTAAAAACATCAGGTAGCACGGGCAAAGCTAAAACGATCGTCAAAACCGCCAAACAAATGTGGCTTGCCGCCGAAGCCATTGCAGCAGGACTCGGTTATTCCTCCGATAATCGCGTGACGGCAATCAGCACGGTAAGCATTCAGCATATTTACGGATTAACCGTACATATCATGATGTCTTTGGTGATGGGATGGCAAATCGGCCGCAAACAGCAATTTTATCCCGAATGTATGCTTGCGGAAGCGGATAAAACAGCCGCCGCCGTTATCATCAGCAGTCCGGCAATGTTAATGCGTATGGACTGGGCAAAAACCGACATTCCCGCTCAAATTAACAGCCTGATATCTTCGGGAGGTCCATTAGCGGAATCGACGGCAACGGAAATCCGTTTGCGATTGCAAAAGCCGGTAATTGAAATTTATGGCAGTACGGAAACGGGGTCTATCGCATGGCGAAGAGACTCTCGCTATTGGCAAATTTTCCCTGATAGCCGGGTGGGTGCCGATTCGGTTAACGAGACACTTTGGATTGAAGCACCATGGATAAAAGGGCGCGAACAAACGGCAGATGTTGTTGAACTTAAAACGTACAGCTTTGCTTTACTCGGACGACACGATCGTATTGTAAAAATAGCTGATAAGCGCACTTCATTAGCCGGTATTGAGAATGCATTAATGGAAAATGCGTATATCAAGGACTGTTACATTGCCATGCATCCGGAACAACCGCGTACGGCGGCATGGGTGGAATTAAATGCCGATGGAATTCAAATATTACGGGAACAAGGCCGTCGAGCATTAATTCGTGAATTAAAACAATGCCTTATACAAACCCAGGAAAGTGCGGCAATACCACGTTTTTGGCGATTAACCCACAAATTGCCGCGCAACAGCCAGTCCAAAATTAATAAATCGGAATTTGACCAAATTTGCCTTGAACCCCAAGTTGACCCCATCTGGGGAGAGGCCTGCTCGCATTCGGACGGTTATACTATAAGCGGTCGTGTACCGCTTGATTTGGTTTTTCTAAAAGATCATTTCGCCAATTTTCCGCTGGTTCCGGGCGTGGTTGAATTGCAATGGATTACGGACAATATTCGGGCGTTTTTTCCTCAGCCGATTCGGATTACTTGTTTCGATAAATTAAAATATCAGCATTTTTTGCGCCCCAATGATTGTTTCGAAATTAGCCTGAAGTGGGAGAAAACCAGGCAACGCATGGCTTTTCAGTTAACGGTCGAAAAAGAAATATGCTGTAGCGGCTTCGCCGCAATTAAAATTGCTCCTCTTGAAAATGAATAACATTTTTTGGAAAACAGTAAATTTATCACTTCTTGTCGTTTCGCTCGCTTACCCGGTTCTGTGGTTATGGCGCAAAACGCCGTCGATTTTGACCGCACTTCCCCTCGTAATGGCCTTGCTTTGGGGAATAAAGGCATGTTCAAAAACCGCCGCCAACCAACGTTATTTTTCCTGCTTCATGGCGGCGCTACTCTTCATTGTTTGGCTAACGCATTCTTTTCACGTCATGTATTGGTATCCGGTATTAATGAATCTCATCATGTTGGCGTTATTCGGCGGAAGTTTATTCACCAAACAATCCTTAGTCGAACGCATGGCTCGCTTGCAAACGCCGCATTTAACCGTAGTGGGCATTGATTATACGCGTAAAGTAACCGAAATCTGGTGTGCCGTTTTTCTCCTAAACGGATTAATCACCGCGACGGCGATCCTAATAGAAGATTATCATTTTTGGGCATTATATTCGGGTATAATTGCCTATATCGTCATGGCCGCGGTTATGGTCGTGGAATGGCTGATTCGGCAAAGGGTTAAAGCGACCCATCATTTATAAAAGCAACGGGAAATTTATGTATCAACGTCAACCACAAGAACCTATCGCACTCAATCCGGTTTGGAACTGGCACGATTTTACCAACCGCGCACAACAAATTACTCAACAACTCCGGCAACAAAACGTTCGTGCCGCGGCCCTTTGGATTGAAGACGCCGCCATGTTTGCCTGCGCCTTTCTGGCTTGCATTAACGCCAAAACGACGGTTTTGTTGCCGCCGACATTATTACCTGAAAATCTTGCTTGGATTGATGAAAATGCCGAACTGTTTTTTACCGATGACAATATTCACCAATTCGGCTTGCAGCAGCAAATCACACAAAACTCACCGATTATTGACCGCACTTCGCAAACGGAAATTTGGCTAAAGACCTCGGGGAGCAGCGGCGAACCGAAAATTTTAATCAAAACCGCAGAAAAAATGTGGCAGGAATCCGATGCCATCAGTCAATCCCTGCCGTTCCGACGCGGCAGCCATATTCATCTCCTCGGAAGCGTCTCGGCGCAACATCATTATGGCCTTTCTTATCGGGTCATCTTGCCGCTTAAAATGGGCTGGACAATCGGGCGCAAACAATGCCTCTATCCTGAATCTCTCATTGAAGAAAGCCTTTGTGCCGACCAATCCGTTTGGATTAGCAGCCCCGCCCTACTTACCCGTCTAAATTTAGCGTTACCGGAACTTAACCATATTCATTTACAAGGAATTTTATCTTCCGGTGGCGCACTGCCGGAAGACACGGCGGCCGAATTGCGACACGTACTGAAATGCGACGTCATTGAGGGCTACGGCAGTACGGAAACCGGTGTCATCGGTTTTCGCGCCGATGCCGGTTTATGGCAACCGACACCGGTCACCACAATCGGCCAAAATGATGAAGGCGCATTATGGGTTGAAGCCCCCTGGCTTGATCGACGGGAACAAACCGCTGACGCAGTAGAAATTATTGATGGCAAATTCAAACTGTTAGGGCGTATCGATCGTATCGTAAAATTCGGCGATAAAAGAATTTCTTTAGTTAAAATTGAACAGGATCTGCTGCGTCATCCATGGATCGCAGATTGCTACATTGCACAACATCCGATCTATCAGCGCCCGGCAGCTTGGGTGGCGCTAAGTGCGGTCGGTATCGAGCAATTTCGACGCGAGGGGCGGCTAAAAACGTTACATCAACTGAAACATTATTTAACCGCCACACAAGAGCATGCCGGTCTGCCCCGCTATTGGCG
Source organism: uncultured Pasteurellaceae bacterium (assembly GCA_963525745.1). Classification (GTDB taxonomy): domain Bacteria; phylum Pseudomonadota; class Gammaproteobacteria; order Enterobacterales; family Pasteurellaceae; genus CAURMH01. Next base: position 6,628 of record CAURMH010000025.1, read on the forward strand.
TTTCGGCACGGAACTGCCCCGCAATAGTCAATCTAAAATCAGTCGTACCGACTTTGAGCATGTCTTTTTAAATCCGAAGGAAGAAAATTTTTAATGAGTGCCGACTTTAATCCCGTCATCGTCATTCCGCATTATAATCACGCCGATACGTTAATCAACGTCGTTGAACGCTTGCGCAGCTTTAATTTGCCGATAATCATTGTAGACGACGGCTCCGATTCAGCCTGTTTTGCCATATTGAAACGACTTGCCGAGCAGGAGGGCGTTAGCCTGCATGACGGCGTAATCAACGGCGGCAAAGGAAGAGCGGTCAAAATCGGCTTAAAATTAGCTTGGCGAAGCGGTTTTACGCACGCCGTACAGATCGATGCGGACGGCCAGCACGATTTAGCCGATGTGCCAATCATGTTGGCACAAGCGAAGCAATTTCCCCATGCCTGCATTTGTGGGCGACCGATTTATGGTCAAGATGCCCCTAAAGCGCGTTTATACGGGCGAAAAATCACCGATTTTTGGAATATGGTGCATACGCTTTCTACCGATATTGCCGACGGTATGTGCGGCTTTCGCCTTTATCCGCTTGCCAAAACCGTTTCGCTTTGTGAACACACCCATATCGGCGATCGAATGGATTTTGATACGGAATTGTTGGTTAAAATGCATTGGGAACAAATTCCGTTAATCTGGATTAACACCACCGTAAAATACCACCCCAACGGCGTATCGCATTTTCGTGCCATCGCGGATAACTGGGCAATCAGCAAAATGCATACGCGTTTATTTTTCGGCATGCTAATTCGCTTGCTCAGCGGGCGTAAAGTATGAAAAACACACATTGGGCGCAACAGGCTGAACGGGGTAATTTATTTTTTCTAAACATTACCCGTTGGATTGTGACGTATTTGCCGCTTTGGGCAATTCGCACCGTGACGTTCATCGTCGTCGGTTACTTTTTTTTAACTTCCCGTCGGGCACGCCGCAATATTTCTTGTTATCAGCAGCGTCTGCGGCGGCAATTTCCTTTCCTTCGATTACCGCGTGCCGCGGTTTTCCGCGCGTTTCTCGCTTTTGGCGAAAGTATTACAGATCGTTTCGCCGTGTGGCAACATAAAATACATTATACCGATTTAATCGTTGATGACGCGGATCGGTTGTATGCCGATATTGCACAACATGGTCACGGGCAGATTTTAGTTTGCTCACACTTAGGCAATATTGAAATCTGCCGCGCATTAATTAAGAGCGGTCAACATCGGGAGGATTTTAAATTAAACGTATTGGTGCACAGCCGTAATGCGGAAGCCTTTAATAAAGCTTTGGAACAGGCCGGTGCCGATCCGTTACCGCTCATTCAGGTTGAAGCGCTGGATGCGCAAAAAATGTTGCAATTGCACAATTGTATTGCGCGCGGAGAATGGATCGCTATTGCAGCGGATCGCGTACCGTTGCGCGGTGATAAAACCGCCGCGGTTGATTTTTTGGGGGATAAAGCTTATTTTCCACAGGGCGCATGGTTGCTGGCGAGTTTGTTAAAAGCGCCGCTGAATACGATTTTCAGCCTAAAGGAAAAAAATAAATATCGTTTAAAATTGCGCAAATTCTCTCCCCCAATCCAAGGGCGCGGTTCCGTTCGCAGTCAAAATATTCAACTGGCAATGCAACATTATGCGGATTTATTAGCCCAAGAATGTGCGAATCACCCCTTACAATGGTTTAATTTTTACGATTTCTGGGACGATCATGAAAAAAACTAAACATATTTACTGTCACCACTCATCAGAATATGAAATTCCGTTTTTTGACGTGGATTCCATGCAAATCATGTGGCACGGCCATTATGTCAAATATTTGGAATTAGCTCGTTGTGCGTTTTTAGAAGCGATTCATTACACTTATGATGTCATGCGGGAAAGAGGCTACAGTTGGCCGATCGTGCAGTTGAATTTAAAATATGTTCATCCCGCGCGATTTCGTCAGAAAATCCGGGTAGATCTGGCCGTCGTCGATTATGAAACCTGTTTTCGCGTGGAATATTGTATCGTCGACGCGGCGACGGGACAAAAACTCACCGAAGGAAGCACAACTCAAATGGCCGTGGACGCAAGTACGCAAACCGGTCAATTTCAAACGCCGCCTTGCTGGCGTAAAGCGATCGAAAGCTATCCGCGCTTTTCGGCAGCGCCTAAAAAATGAACAATATAAAAGGATAACAAAATGAAACGAATATTGACCGCACTTTGCTTATTCATTTACAGCGTTTCGAGCTTGGCATTTACCGAAGCCGATTTGGTTACCCTACTGCAAAAACCAACACATGTGCAAGGGGATTTTGTGCAAAGACGCTATTTACAAGGATTGGATACGCCAATTACCAGTAAAGGGGAATTCGTATTAGTCGCAGGTCAAGGACTTTTGTGGCAAATGAAGTCGCCCTTTGTAAATCATGTTCGTGTAACACCAAATGGAATTATGCAGTGGAACGGCTCACAATGGGTGGAAAACGGCAAACTTGCTCAGGCGCAACAAATTGGTTTATTTTTAGGTTTGCTTTCGGGTGATATTGCCCGATTAAAGACACAATTTGATCCGGAAGTCAGCGGTGATGCGGCGCATTGGGAGCTTACATTAATGCCGAATTCAATGTTAATGCGACAAATTTTCGACCGCATTATTATTCAAGGCGATCGCGTGGTTAAACAAATTGAATTGGATGAAAAACAAGGCGACAAGACGCTTATTGTATTTGAACACATTCGTGAAAATCAGCCGTTAGCCGGTTTCGTCAAATCCGCCCTTGAGTAAAACAGAGAGAAATAGGCAAAAAATGACCGCACTTCGTTTGGCTTACCTCCTGTTGTTGCTTGCCGCAGCCGCCCTGTTCGGTTCTTTGCTCCGCACGGGACAATGGCTACAAACGGATTTAAACGCGCTGTTGCCGCAGGAAAGCCAATGGTCGACGGTTCAAATTCAGGCCGAACAGCGGAAAACACAACAACTAAATCAACAAATGATTGCCTTGGCGGGAACGCCAAGTCTTGTAGAAAGCGGTCGATTTTTACAACAATTGGCCGAACAATGGCGGGCGACGGATTTGTTTGCGGAGGTTGTCTTTCAAGTTCAACCGGATATACAACAGTTTCGTCAAGAACTTGATCTTCTTAAGCTGGTGACATTGCCGGAATCAATTCGTGAACAACTTATTCATGCGCCGCAAATTTATTTTCAAGAATATGCCGAGCAACTGGTTACCCCCTTTGAACAAGCTAATTTATTGCCGCTCGGACAAGACTGGCTCGGCCTCGCGCGCTTCACGACCGCTCGGCTGTCCCCTATCGCGCAACAAGACAGAATCCGCTGGGACAACACAAGCGGGCTGCTTTACGTCAAACAAGAAGCGGGACGTCATGCCCAAGCTGACGATAAGGTGTGGGGACTGTTACGCGCCACGCTGAAAGAAGGCAATGTAATCAATCCAAGCGAAAAATTGGCCCGACTCGCGGAGGAGGCGCGTCATTCGGCCGAAGAACAAAATGTTCGATTACTGCTCACCGGGCCGGCCTTATTCGGCGCAGCCGCCAAACAACAGGCCGAACGGGAGAGCCTGATTATGTCGTTATCAGGTATCGGGTTAACGTTGCTGTTATTATTTGCGTGCTTTAGAACAGTCGGTGTATTGTGGTTGTTTCTGCCTATCGTGACGGGAATGTTGCTCGGTACTGTGGCAACGCTCCTCGTTTTTGATCAAATTCACATCTTAACATTAGTCATTGGCACAAGCCTTATTGGCGTGCTACTCGACTTTCCTTTGCATTGGCTCGCCGCTTCATTATTTAACCCTCAATGGCAAGCGGCGCAAGCCATGTGGCGATTACGCCTCACGTTTTTGATTAGCTTGATTGTTACGCTGCTCGGCTACGGTTTGTTAGGGTTTACTACACTTTTAGTCTTAAAACAGACCGCACTTTTTTCAGCCGTCTCGCTTATCGGCGCAATGCTTAGCACACTGTTGCTACTTCCTTATTTATTTCGTCATTACAAAGGGCAAAATCGAAGCGTTCCCGTATACTTTACGCGCCATTATCCCGCCGAATTGCGTCCTTTCGAATGGGGTGGCGTAGCCGTCATGGCAATATTAACAATCATGGGAATAATGAAAAGTCAATGGCAGGACGATATTCGTCAATGGGTTGACATGCCGCCGACATTGTTGACGGAGGCAAAAGAAATTGCTGATCTGACCGGCTTTGATTTAGGCGCTCGCGCTTTCCTGCTAACGGCGGAAAGCGAGCAAGCCCTGCTGGAAAAAGATGATTATTTCGTAAAAAAATTACAGCATTATTCGCCCTCCGAATCACAAAGCGATATATCGCTAAAGCCAATCGTAGAAATTCAGAGCTTAAGCCAATGGCTCATGACGGAAACACAACGGCAACAATTTCTAACAACATTAAAAACGACGCTAAAACCGACCGCACTTGAGCCGTTAGAATCACTGGGGATTTCGTCGGAAAAGATTTTCCACGCCATTGACGAATTAAAAGCTCGCCCACCGGTCGGCCTTGAGCAAGTGTTAAACACGACCCTCGGACGGCGCTATAAAAATCTCTATTTAGGTCGATTGGATGAAGGGCAGTATGTCGGATTAATCAACGTCAAATTTGCTCCCCCGGGCGACATTAACGACGCCGAAATAAGCGCCCTTGCCGAACCCGAACATGGAATTTATTGGCTGGATAAGCGTGCCCATCTCAACCGCTTATTTCAACAAACACGCGATCAAGCCGGCTGGTTGAAATTGCTTTCCTTTGTTCTGGCCGGTGGATTATTGTTCGGTTATTTTGGCCTGCGCCGAACTTTCACTATGTTACTGATTCCCCTTGGTGCCATTATTTGTACAATTGGCATATTAGGTTGGCTGGAAATCCCGATTAGCTTATTTGCTATGTTTGGCTTATTATTAGTGTCCGCCATCGGCATTGATTACACAGCCTATATGCAAACGGCAACGGAGCCTGTCGCTCACAAAAGAGTCGCTATTTTATTAGCCGGAACCACCACGTTGATTTCATTTTTACTCTTGAGCATCAGTTCAACGCCGGCGGTGGCCGCTTTCGGATTAAGCGTCAGCCTCGGCGTCGCCGTCAGCCTTGTTCTGACTTGGCGTTTTCTGCGTTAATGTGGCAGAGGATTATTTTTAAAACTTGTGATCATTTATCGTTATGAAATATCTTATAACCCTTTTTTGCCTACTGCTGCTTGGCTGCAGCAATGCACCCGTTTTGCGTCAGGATGTCGCGCAATTACCCTCTCAAACGCAAGCAATACGTTTATTTAAAGTGATACAATTAACGGCAAATGGCGATGTACGGCAAACCAGCTTGCTGATCTTTCAGGCACAGTCGAATCAATGGCGTTGGATTCAAACGGATCCCTTAGGCGCGCCGGTTGCCCGTTTATTATTAACGCGTGAAGGTTGGCAGAATGATGGGTTTATTATGCCGAATAAACAGGCAATGTGGTTATTTTCGGCCTTAGCGACAAAACTGAATGAAAATCGACCGCTCTTTACCTTCAGCCGCATTAGTGATGAGGCAAAAACACGAATTTATTTTATCAATCAAACAGAAGCATGGCGGATTCAATCCGTATCATCGCAAATTTTTATTCAACTTGCCGATCATAGCCGATGGCAAATAAATGAACTTACCCCTTAAATCCTATAGGATCAATTATTCATGACTGCGCTTTTTTTAACCCGCCCTGGCATCGTAAGTAGTCTTGGCATCGGATTAGAACATCATATAAGTGCCTTACTGGCCGGCGAGCCTTCGCCATTAACCCGTTCGGATAAACTCTTTACGGCAAATGACCTGCCGCCCAAAAAACATTGGCTTGGTGAAATAAATCGGCCTTTGCGCCCTTTTCCGGCCGATTTACCTAAAGCGCACCACAGCCGTAACAATCAGATTTTATGGGACGCCTTGGGGCAAATTCATGACGACATTCAGCAGGCCGTATCCTGTTTCGGGCGCGAACGCATTGCAGTGGTCATCGGAACGTCAACGACCGGCGTCGATGAAAATTTACCTATTTTTAAATATGCGGCAAAACATAATGACTGGTCCCAACCCGAATTTAATCAACAGCAACAATACTTTTCCGCTCCGGCAGATTTTATTGCCCACCAATACGGTTTAAAGAATTTGGTCTATGGGATTTCAACCGCCTGCACGTCCGGTGTGCGTGCCCTAATCAGTGCGGCGCGTCTATTACGGCTCGGCGTATGCGATGCCGTCATTTGCGGCGGTGTCGATACGCTTTCCCTGTTAACGGTGGTCGGATTTAATTCGCTTTCGGTGCTGTCATCAGAGCATACCAATCCGCTGTCCGCCAATCGTAACGGAATTAATCTCGGGGAAGGCGCCGCCGTATTCATCATGACACGTGAAATGCTGCATGCCGATGACGTCCGCTTATTAGGCTACGGCGCAAGCAGCGACGCCTACCATATGTCATCGCCTCATCCGCAGGGAGAAGGGGCGATTCAGGCTTTTCATAATGCGCTTCAATCCGCAGGGATTGCGGCCAATGACGTAGGGTGGATTAATTTACACGGCACGGGAACAATTCATAACGACGCGATGGAATTACTCTCGGTTCACCAAGTATTCGGCGACAACACGCCTTGTACGACCACAAAACCTTATACCGGTCATACCCTTGGCGCGGCTGGTGCGATCGAAGCGGCCGTCCTGTGGGGAATAATTAGCCGAAAAATGAATCCGAACGGCAACTTGCCGCCCCAACAATGGGATAAAATTCGTGATGGTAATTTACCCATGGTTAACATTACCGATACGAAGAGCCGCTGGCCGCTCGAGCGTCGGATCGGCGCCAGTAGCTCTTTCGCCTTTGGCGGCAATAATGCGGTCATTATTTTAGGAGAATAAGTCCATGATCGACTTGACTTGTCCAATTACCAATATCGCGCCGCTTATTCCTCACAGCGGCGAAATGATTTTACTTGATCGCGTGATAGAATTTAGCGCCGAACATTTAATCGCCGAAACGGAAGTGCGGTCACAAAATATTCTATTAAAAAAAGGTCGCTTAGATAGTTTTGCCGGCGCCGAAATTCTCGCTCAGGGAATCGGCGCTTGGGCGGGCTGTAAGTGTGTTCGAGCCGGTATACCTATCGGTTTAGGTTACTGGCTGGGTTCAAGAAAATTAAATGTTCATCAACAATATATTGATGTAGGAACAAAATTGAAAGTTTGTATAAAAATGTCAATTGAAGATGCGACCGGATTCGGCGTATTCGATTGTCAATTAATTAATCAAACAACCAATCAAGTGATTATCGACGGAATTCTAAACGTTTTTACGCCGAAAGAAAGCAAGGAGCCGAAATGAATCGCAGCGTTTTAGTTACGGGATCAAGCCGTGGAATAGGAAAAGCGATCGCACTTAAATTAGCCGCGCAAGGTTTTGATATTGTCGTACATTGCCGCCATCGTATTCAAGAAGCGGAAGCCGTCGCCCAAGCTGTTCAGACCACGGGACGTAACGCGCGGGTTGTACAATTTGATGTCAGCCGAAGAGAAGAAACGCGTGAAAAATTGACCGCAGATATTGAGCAATACGGCGCTTATTACGGCCTTGTATTAAACGCCGGCCTCACCCGAGACAATGCTTTTCCCGCCTTAACGGATGCAGATTGGGATCAGGTGATTCATACGAATTTAGATGGATTTTATAATGTTTTGCATCCGGTCGTTATGCCGATGATTCGTCGCCGTCAACCGGGGAGGATCGTCTGTATTACTTCCGTTTCAGGCATTGTCGGCAATCGCGGACAAGTGAATTATAGCGCCTCCAAGGCAGGTCTAATCGGTGCGGCAAAAGCGTTGGCGGTTGAATTAGCCAAACGCCGAATTACCGTAAATTGTGTTGCTCCCGGTCTGATTAATACTGATATTATTGATGAAAATCTGCCGTTAGAGGAAATATTAAAAGCGGTTCCGCTCGGCAGAGTCGGGCAGCCTGAAGAAGTGGCTCATGCCGTTTCGTTCTTAATGGACGAACAAGCGGCTTACATTACTCGACAAGTCATAGGCGTAAACGGCGGGCTTTGTTAGCCTCAATAGAACTATCCACCAATAGCGTTCGTTGTTGGTGGATATTCTGTTTTTGGCCGCTGAATAAACTACTGAGGCATACAGCTTTCGGAGGCTTTCTCTAGTTTCATCGTCAGTTCAGGATCGTCTTTTTCTAACTTTTCAATATCTTCTACTTTAAGAACCGACAAAGATTTATCTGCACTGCATTCGCATATTTTTTTCGCCTCTTTAATTTCCGATGGAAATGATGTTAAGCAACTTTGGATAAATGATTCGCGAAAATTTTTCTTAAACCCTTCCCAATAGCCTTTATCATAAGCTTTTTCCATTTTATGAAGCGTTGTTTCTTCTGCTGCTGGGTGTTGTGACGAAGAATGATCACTTTTATCACAAGCACTTAGTAAGCCAAGCAATAAGCTAAAAGAAAGAATTGAAATCCGCTTTTTCATTGTAACTCCACAGCTGAAATGATTTGATTCTAAATAAAAATACAGGCTTCTTCAGTAAAAGCCAAATAATTATAAAAGAAAGTCAAGGAAAATGATATACTTAGCAAAGTTGTACTACTAAGAGAAGGTTATGAAGCGAGTTGTCGTCACGGGAGTTGGAGCAATTACTGCGTTTGGGCGTAGTTGGCATGAAATAAAAACGGCGTTTCAACGCAAGCAAAATGCCGTAAAAACGATGAATTGGTCCGACAAATATCCTGAGCTGGAGGCGCAGCTCGGCGCGCCTGTACCTGATTATACCCCTCCGCCCCATTGGACTCGTAAACAATTGCGTAGCATGGGAAAAGTCGCCCAGCTTTGCGTGGATGCCGCAGAAAACGCCTTAAAATCGGCGGATTTAACGATCGGACATGAAATTAACCCGATGTTAAAAGACGGCAGAATGGGTGTGGCTTGCGGCTCCTCAACGGGAAGCACCAAAGACATACAAGATCTCGGATTAATGATTTCCGGTCTGCCGAATAATTTCAATGCCAATACTTATATTCGCATCATGCCGCATACTACGGCGGCCAACATCGGCATCTTTTTCGGGCTCAGCGGCCGTATTATCCCTACCTCAAGCGCCTGTTCATCAGGCAGTCAAGGCATCGGATACGCTTATGAATCCATTAAGTACGGCATGAGTCAATTAATGCTAGCCGGCGGCGGGGAAGAATTTTGCCCGTCCGAGGTGTATGTCTTTGACTCCCTTTATGCTGCCAGCCGCAATAATGATAACCCACACAAAACGCCTCGTCCTTATGATAAACGGCGCGACGGTTTGGTTATCGGTGAAGGCGCCTGTATTTTTGTCTTGGAAGAACTGGAACATGCTTTATCGCGTAAGGCAACTATCATCGCGGAAATTGTGGGTTACGGCGCAAACAGCGACGGCAGTCATGTGACCCGACCGCAAAAAGAAACCATGCAACGCTGTATGGCGCTTGCGCTCAAAGATGCCGCGCTAAAACCGACACAAATAGGTTATGTAAATGGCCACGGCACCGCAACGGAACAAGGCGACATTGCAGAAACTTTAGCGACGGAAGCCATATTTGGTCATATCCCATTAAGTTCGCAAAAAAGTTATTTGGGTCATACATTAGGCGCCTGTGGCGCCCTAGAGTCCTGGTTCTCCATTGAAATGATGCGCGATGGTTGGTTTGCGCCAACGATTAATTTAGATGAAATTGATGAACGATGCGGAAAGCTGGATTACATCCGTGGTAACGGTCGAGAAATCCAAACAGATTATGTGATGAACAACAATTTTGCTTTCGGCGGTGTTAATACATCACTTATTTTTAAACGCTGGAACGGCAAATAATCCGTCTTTTTATATTGAGCGGCGAATGTTATGTCACAAAAAAATCTCCTTTTCATTTCTTACTCACAGACTGGTCAGCTGGATTGTTTAGTTGAAAACTTTATACAACCGCTAAAAAATCAGCAAACGATTAACATTGAGCAAATTCGTCTTCAACCGATAAAAAAATACGAATTCCCTTGGAAATTCATGACGTTTTTTAACCAATTTCCGGAATCTGTACATTTAAGACCGGCGCCTATTGAACCCCTGCAATTACAACGGGAAAACTATGATCTGGTAATCATCGCCTACAGCGTCTGGTTTCTCTCACCATCACAGCCAATCACCGCATTTTTACAGTCGGAACAAGCACATATCCTGAAAGACACGCCGGTGATTACGCTGATCGGTTGCCGCAATATGTGGCTGATGGCACAGGAAAAAATGAAGAAAATGTTGACCGCACTTGGCGCGAATTTAATCGGCAATATTGTCAAAACCGATCAATCCAATTCATGGGCGAGTTTTATTACCACGCCGGCGTGGATGTTTAGCGGAAAAAAACGTTATTTTTTATGGCTACCGAGCGCAGGTATCAGCGATCATGAGCTTGAGGATATGCAACGCTTCGGCACAAAACTGGTGGAAGCCTTAGGCGCTCACCAGCCATTAGATCGCACGCTTTTTCGCAATATGGGCGCGGTAAAAATTGATGAAAAATTGATGATGAGCGAAAAAGTCGGTCATCGCAGTTTCTATTTATGGGGCAAATTGCTGTTAAAGTGCGGTCAAATTTCACCGCGTTTTCGCCGTGTCGCCCTCTATTTTTACATTCTCTTTTTAATTGCGTTAATTCTCACCGTAGTGCCGTTTTCCGCGTTCATCAAACGCTTACTTAAGCCATTGTTAAAAGAAAAATTAGCGCGCCAAAAACGCTATTTTGCCGAACCTTCAGGGGAATAATTTTGACTGTTTTAACCGATGTATATATCAACCGTGTTGCCGCTTTTTTGCCTAATGCACCGGTAGAAAATGACCAAATCGAACAGATTTTAGGGCAGATCGGCGAGTTGCCGTCCCGCGTACGAAAAATGATTTTGCGTTCTAATGCAATCAAAACCCGCCATTATGCGATTGATCCGATCACACGAGAAACCACGCACAGCGGTACGGAGCTTGCAGCAGAAGCAATCAAAGGCTTATTTGCTCAAGGCTTAAAAGCAAATGACGTGAGCTGTTTAGCGTGCGGCACCTCTTACCCCGATCAAATTATGCCGGGGCAAGGCGTGATGGTGCACGGTTTAATTCCTGACGCGCCACCTTATGAAGTGCTCACCACCGCCGGCGTCTGTGTTGCCGGCATGGCGGCAATGAAACACGCTTACAATGCGATTCGCACCGGCGAACATAAAGATGCCATTGCCGTGGCTTCGGAAAGTGCATCCGCCATTATGCGTAGCGAACATTTTGAAGCGGAAATCGATCAGAAAAAATTAGAGGATGTGCGCCCGGAAATCGGTTTTGAAAAAGATTTTCTTCGTTGGATGCTTTCCGATGGTGCAGGCGCAGTGCATTTAAGCAATAAGCCCAATCCGCAAGGAATTAGTTTCAAAATTCATTGGATTGATCTGATTTCTTACGCCAACGAAATGCCGGTTTGTATGTATGCCGGTGCCGAGTTACAGCAAGAAAAATTTGTCGGTTGGAAAAATGTGGATAAACAGACCCGCGATGCACGTAGTTTTATGGCAGTGAAACAAGATGTGAAATTGCTGAATGAAAACATTGTGCGTTGTACGGTAGAAAAGACATTGTTGCGTTTAATCGACAAATACCCTTTAAAAGCTGATGAAATTGATTATTTCTTGCCGCATTATTCTTCAGGCTTTTTCCGCGATAAATTATTGGAAGGATTGAAAAACATCAATTTCGTTATCCCGCAGGAAAAATGGTTTACCAACCTTGAAAGTAAAGGAAATACGGGGTCAGCTTCCATCTATATTATTTTGCAAGAGTTTCTCGAAAAATACCCGCTTGTGAACGGACAAAAGGTTCTCTGTTATATTCCTGAGAGCGGTCGTTTTTCTTCTTGTTTTATGCTGCTTGAGGTCGTCGATGGACGTTAACCATATACCGCAAGACGACAGCAAAATCTTCAAAGGACAGCGTAAAGTCATCTACGCCACCCAAAACGGCAACTACCAAACCGCCACCACTAACGGTTGGGAAATGGAAGAATTCGCTACCGAACAGGCGGTGGAAGAACTCAACCGACTCACCACCGAAGCGTTAGCCGCCGTAAAACTCGGCGAAAAGTCACCGCTCTTTTACCTGATGTACCGCTACCGCTTCGACCTCCCCAGCCTCGCCCAAGCCACCGGCTTCTGGCAATGGCAGATCAAACGCCACTTTAAACCGAGTGTGTTTGCGAAGTTGTCGGATAAGGTGTTGGAGAGATATGCGGAAGTGTTTGGGATAAGTCTTGAGAAAATAAAAAATGGCAGATAATGACATTATTATTTACACCACCGATGATGGGCTTTCGCAATTTACTTTGCGCGAACTGGGGCAGCAACTTTGGTTAAATCAACTAGAGTTGGCAGAGCTTTATCAAACCTCAAAGCAAAATATTAGCAAGCATATTAAAGCGATTTTGGCAGAAAATGAATTGGATGAAGTTTCAGTTGTCAACTTTCAGTTGACAACTGCCACTGACGGCAAGCGATATAATACTCAAATTTATGCGTTACCGATGATTTTAGCCATCGGTTATCGCGTCCGCTCCGCTCGAGGCACGCAATTTCGACAATGGGCAACGCGAACATTAACGGAATATATTCAAAAAGGCTTTGTTTTAGATGAAGAACGCTTAAAAAATCCACCTATCGGAACAAATCAAGCAGAGGATTATTTCGATCTTTTATTAGAAAAAATTCGGGATATTCGAGCAAGCGAGCGCAGAATGTATTTACGCGTTCGTGAAATTTTTACTTTAGCAGCAGACTATCAACCTTCATTTAAAGAAACGACGCAATTTTTCCAAAAAATCCAGAACAAATTACATTTTGCTTGCACGAACAGCACCGCATCGGAAATCATATTTCAGAGAGCCAACGCAAGTTTGCCCAATATGGGGCTGACAAATTTTCGTGGTACAGATATGGTAAAAAAAGATGTAACCGTGGCGAAAAATTATTTGAATGAAAAAGAAATCACCGCATTAAACCGAATCATATCAATGTGGTTGGATTTCGCCGAAGATCAGGCTTCCCGCAAAAAACAATTTTTCTTAAAAGATTGGACGCAAAAGCTAGATGAATTTCTCGCTTTCAATGATCGTCAAGTATTGCAAAACGCCGGCTCAATCAGTAAACAACAAGCGGACGAAAAAGCCTATTTAGAATACGATAAATTTGCCAAAAATCGCCGGCAAGAAAAAGAGCGGTTAGGCGAAATTTACATTGAAAAATTATTTAAATTAAAAAAATAACTTAACGATGAACAACAACTTCCACCACCAACACACCGCCCACTGCGAAAGCGGCGTCATGTCCACCTTGCTAAAATCGAACGGCGTGGATTTTAACGAACCCATGGTTTTCGGTTTAGCATCGGCGTTGACCTTTGTTTATATTCCGTTAGTGAAAATTAACGGAATGCCGCTGATTTCTTATCGAATGCCGCCGCGTTCGATTATCAAAAAAGTCTCAAAACAGCTGAAAGTGCGGTTAAAAATACAGAAGTTTCGCTCGTCGGAAATCGGGCAGCAAGCACTTGACAAGGCGTTGGCTGAAAATAAATTAGTGGGCTTGCAAACGTCCGTTTTCTGGTTACCTTATTTTCCGCCGGAAATGCGTTTTCATTTTAATGCGCATAATCTAATCGTGTATGGCAAAGAGCAAAACGACTATCTGATTAGCGATCCTGTGTTTGAAAGCGTGCAACGTTGCGCAATGGAAGATTTGCAACGGGCGCGTTTTGTAAAAGGTGTATTAGCACCAAAAGGATTGATGTATTATTTTGAAAATCAACCGAATTTAGCCCAAATAGATTTGCCTGCCTTAATTCATAAAGCCATTCGCAAGAATGCCAAGCACATGCTGGCGCCTCTATTTTTCGTCGGCATCAAAGGCATTCGTACCGTCGCCAAACAAATTGAAAAACTGGCAAATCACCCTTCGGAAAAATACAAACGCCTATACCTCGGGCATATCGTGCGTATGCAGGAAGAAATCGGCACCGGCGGCGCAGGTTTCCGTTATTTGTATGCCTATTTCCTCGAACAAGCTGCTGATATTTGCCAACAACCGAAGTACAAACAGGCATCCGAACAGATGACGGAAATCGGCGATATGTGGCGTCAATTTGCAGGCTTATGTGTAAAACAATGCAAAAAGCCATCGGCGGAAGGCTATAACATGGTGGCGGACTATTTGCGGGAGATTGCGGATAGGGAACAGGCGCTTTGGCTAGAATTACGCACACTATGATTACGGTTCAAACCCTTTCACATCGCTACCCCAACGCCCAAAACCTCGCGTTGCGCGACATCAATTTCAGTATTGAAAACGCATCCACCATTGGTTTGCTTGGCCCTAACGGTGCGGGCAAAACAACACTTATGTCGCTGCTTGCCGGGTTGCAGTCCGTGCAGCAGGGGCAGATTTATTTCAATGCGGTGCCATTTGGACAGTTGACCAAAAAACAGCGCCATCAAATTTCCTTAGTGCCGCAGGATTTTGCTTTTTATCCGTTGCTGACGGTGTGGGAAAATCTGAAATTTTTTGCCGCACTTTATGAGGTGAAAGACAAAATTTATCTGCAAGCCTTGCTGGAACAGGTGGATTTAACGGCGCATAAAAACAAACTCGCTAAACATTTATCCGGCGGCTTAAAGCGCCGCTTGAATTTTGTCATCGGTTTGATTAATCGCCCGAAAGTGATTTTTTTAGATGAAATCACAGTAGGCATCGACCCGCAATCCCGCCAGTTTATTTTGGATAGCGTGGCGGCATTGAAACAGCAAGGTGTCACCGTGATTTATACCTCCCATTATTTGCAGGAAATCGAACAATTATGCGATAAATTGGTGCTGCTGAACGAAGGCGAATTAATTTATCAGGGATCGGTGCAGGGCATTTTAAAAGAGGGGCAAAGTTTGGAACGTTTTTATTTGGATTTTTTAAATAAGGCGGGAAAAACGTGTTAATTGCTTCGATTACCAAAGAAATGCGTCTATTAAGTCGCGATCTGCACGGTGTCGCCGTATTATTTATCATGCCAATTTTGTTCATGCTGATTATGTCGGCCGCGTTGAGCAATGATAATGCCTTAAGCAATCGCTCGGAAATTGTGCTATTGAGTGAGAAAAATGCGCTTAACGATGCCTTTTTAGACGCGCTCAAAAATGAAAAACTTGCCGTTCGTCAAGCGCCACCGGAAGAGCTGGCGCAATACCAAGAAGCGCTACAAGCAGGGAAATTCGATTTGCTGATTTTCAATCCGAATAAAAAACAGACCGCACTTTCCGAAGAACAAAACCTGCAACTTTGGTTGAATCCGAGCGTGGATCGCAGTTGGTTGTTGGGCGTGAAAGGCGTATTGCAAAAGCATTACTCGCAACTGCGTTTAAACGATTATTTGGCGGACAATCACATTACGTTAGAAAACAACAAACGCAAGCCAATCAAAGAGATTCAAAATAAAGTCAATAAAGAACTGGATA
>CAURMH010000026.1:0-21604 GCA_963525745.1 uncultured Pasteurellaceae bacterium
AATTTAACGGCATTTCTAACGCGCATTTGAGCTGTATTTGAAGGAATGTGAATGGCGTTTTAATCACAATGAAATAAAATCTAAAATTTACTTTTTGAAACAATTGGTTAAGGGGGGAGTCTAGTTATCTAGTACGGCCCCTTTAATTTAACTTTGAAGTTAAAAATCTTATCACATTCATCATATCTGTAACATTGAATTTTATTTCTAATACCAAATTTACAGATACTTGAACTTTGGCAGAAAATACCATTTTGGTTCATTTTCAAAAATCGGGTTAAAGCCCTATACCACAAGGGTTTAACCCGATCTCAATCAACCATTTTATCTACTGTACCTTAATGACCGCCGCACCCGCACCCGCCACGACTATGACTATGAGTGTGTTCGTGATCATGATGGTGGTGCCCGCCACAACCACAGCCGCTCTCGTCATCGTGATCGTGATGATGGTGATGAGCGCTATGAATATGTCCATGAGCGATTTCTTCTAATGTAGCTTCACGTGTGCCGACGACTTCAACGGTGAAATGTAACGGTTGGCCGGCCAACATATGATTTCCGTCAACAACGACTTCGTCACCGTCGATTTCGGTAATAATGACCGGCACCGGCCCAATGTCGGTGTCCGCCAGAAAACGCATACCGACGACCAACTCATCTACGCCCTGAAAAACCTCTTTTGGTACGCGTTGTACCATGTCTTCATTGTATTCGCCGTAGCCTTCTTCCGGTTGAACCTGAACTTCAAATTTATCGCCGACACTTTTGCCTTCAAGGGCGTTTTCTAAGCCGATAACTAAGTTATTATGGCCTTGTAAATATTCTAAAGGTTGATTTGCAGGCGCTTCATCAACCAGTACGCCATCTTGAGTGCGAACCTGATAAGCAATGCTTACAACGATATTTTTTGCTACTTTCATTTTGTATCCTCATTTAAAAATGTTGCGCTATTGTATAGAAAATCCGTTTTTAAGCAATGCAATTTAATGCAGACGTTTATATCCGTCTTCGGTATCTTCATCAAAAAATTCGCCGTCGTTTCCATATTCGTCTTCGGTGGCATTCGGATCTTCGAAATAGGTTCCCCAACCGTCATAAATGCCTTGATATTTCGCCACTAAGGGTAAAATATCCACCTGTTGGGCATCAATAATTTCCGGCTTTAATTCCACTTCACTGATAATATCAAAGCAAAACATCACATGACCATTTTCATCTTCAAATTCTTCCGCTTCCGAAACCTCATACCCGGCTTTAAATGCATCAACAGCAATTTTCTCCAACTGTTCAAAGTCTTGATGGGCAATATGGTGCTCAATAATATAAAGTGCGGTCGGATCGCTCCCATCATTTAATAAATCCGTAATAATTTCGCGTGTTTCAGCCTGTAATTCGGTTAATTCTGACATAATGTTGTTTCCTTTTTGAAAATTTCTCGTATTGTAGGAACTCTTAACGAGAAAAGATAGAAACAATTTATGTTGAAGTAAAATATTTGCGTTATATTATGCACAAAAGGTAGAATTCCCTCATAATTATCTTGGCTCCCACGTATGACAGTTCATTGAGTAACATAAATCTATGTGCTCTTATCTCATTATCACATCCGCATTTCAACATTCGTTCAGAATATGGCGAGGGTGTTTTGTCAAAATAATAGCGGACGCTTAATCACAGAATATAAGGAAAGCAATTAATGCGTATTTTATTAAGTAATGACGATGGATTTCATGCCGAAGGCATTCAAATTTTAGCGACCGAATTACGTAAAATTGCCGATGTTATTATCGTTGCGCCTGATCGTAATAGAAGTGCGGCTTCCAGTGCATTGACTTTAGTTGAACCGCTACGACCGAGACATTTAGATAATGGCGATTATTGTATTAACGGCACGCCGGCAGATTGTGTTCATTTGGCGCTAAACGGTTTTCTTTCCGGCCAGATCGATTTAGTCGTCTCCGGTATTAATGCCGGCTGTAACATGGGGGATGATACGATTTATTCAGGAACGGTTGCCGCCGCGCTGGAAGGTCGTCATCTCGGTTTGCCCGCAATCGCCGTTTCGTTAGACGGACGGCAACATTATGAAACGGCCGCACAAGTCGTATGTGAATTGATACCGAAACTGCATAATAAGCTTCTGAACGCACGTGAGGTTATTAATATTAATGTGCCTGATTTGCCTTACGAGCAGTTAAAAGGCATTAAGGTTTGCCGATTGGGCTACCGCTCATCTGCAGCCGAAGTGATTAAACAACAAGATCCGCGCGGCGAAGCCGTTTATTGGATTGGTCCGGCCGGATTGCCTGAAAACGAGCAAGAAGGAACGGATTTCCATGCCGTTAAGCATGGTTATGTCGCGATTACGCCGATTCAAACGGATATGACGGCACACGCGTCAATTCAATCTTTACAAGATTGGTTAGAAAGTGAATAATGTAGCGCTTTTGAAAATAAGGAAAAAAAATGAAAATATTCGGCGCAATGTATGATAAAACGATGCAATGGTCAAAACACCGTTTAGCCATATTTTGGTTATCTTTTGTTAGCTTTATTGAAGCGATCTTCTTCCCCATTCCCCCTGATGTTATGCTCATTCCGATGTCGATGTCCAAACCTCAAAGTGCGGTCAGATTTGCGTTATTTTCTGCCGTCGCTTCCGCGTTGGGCGGCATAATCGGTTATGCAATTGGCTACTATGCTTATGATTGGGTGGTCGGCTACATTTATCAGTGGGGGTATCAAACAAGCTGGGAGACAGCAGTGTCTTGGTTTAAAGAGTGGGGTGTTTTGGTTGTTTTTGTCGCCGGATTCAGCCCGATTCCTTATAAGGTCTTTACGATCTGCGCCGGTGTTATGCAAATGGCCTTCTTGCCGTTTGTTGTTACCGCGTTTATTTCACGTCTTGCCCGTTTTTTATTGGTAGCGAAACTTGCCGCGTGGGGAGGCGAAAAATTTGCGGCGAAACTCCGTCGCTCAATTGAGGTTATCGGTTGGTCGGTTGTCGTCTTAGCCGTTATAGCCTACCTGATTTTAAAATAAGGATTTATAGATGAATAAGTTAATGTTGATAATTTCGGCATTATGTGTGTTAAACGCTTGTGTAAATTACGCTGAGCGGGATCCTGACACTCTACCGGACGGGATTATGCTGCCTGTAGAAGGCACCGGCGCGATTGCCGGGGGAAGCTTTATGCCTGAAATTGAACCGCAAAGTATGCCAAACAGAATGAAATAGAGGGAAAAATGAAAAAACGACTTTTCTTATTACCGCTGAGTTTTACAATTCTCACCGCGTGTAATTCCGGTATCAATGCACCGATTGAAAATGCGGACGGCGTGCTTTCTCCCGGTATGATGCAACCTGTTGGCAATAACGGCGGTAGCTGGCAACCTGAAATTCAACAAACTGCCATGCCGTCGATGGACTCGGCGGTTCCGACTGGAACGCAAACCCCACAACCGAATTTCCAGCCGACTTATCCGCAAGCTTCTGCTAATTATGCTCAACAACCCGTGCAACCGG
Organism: uncultured Pasteurellaceae bacterium; assembly: GCA_963525745.1. Taxonomy (GTDB): domain Bacteria; phylum Pseudomonadota; class Gammaproteobacteria; order Enterobacterales; family Pasteurellaceae; genus CAURMH01. The sequence continues at coordinate 3,530 of CAURMH010000026.1, forward strand.
CTCAAGTATCCGCTCGTAATATGTCAGAATGTATCGGTACGCAAACAGTCAACGTGCCACGTAATCCGAATACAAATGCTCCCGATTATAGCCAAATTCAAAAGGGCTCTTATAAAGGCAGCACATACAAAGTGGGTAAAGGCGATACAATGTTTCTTATCGCTTATTTGGCTGGCATGGATGTAAAAGAATTAGCCGCTATAAATAATATGGCTGAACCTTATCATTTAAGTATCGGACAAACATTGAAAATTTCAAATTGCGTAGCGCAACCGGTTAAAACACAGATCTCCGAAAATTCTCGCCCATCGGCACCGCAGTCTACTGTAACTTATACTGCAGGCGCCAATGGCACACAAATCGGTTCCGACGGCACGATAATCGGCCCGGTTAAATCCGGAACCGGTACGCCAACCGGTGGGAGCGAGACAACAGCGCCTCAACAACCGATTCAAGCGGCAAATCCGGCGCCAATTGGAATGAACGCACCGATTACTTCAAATGTTACTTGGCAATGGCCGGTTTCCGGTAATATTATTCAAGGATTCTCAAATTCAGACGGCGGTAACAAAGGAATTGATATCGGTGGTTCTCGCGGACAGGCGGTAAAAGCGGCGGCATCGGGTCGCGTGGTTTATGCCGGCAATGCGCTGCGGGGATATGGAAATTTAATTATCATTAAACATAATGATGATTTTCTGAGTGCTTATGCCCACAATGACAAATTGCTCGTTACAGACCAACAAGAAGTGAGGGCAGGGCAGGAAATTGCGAAAATGGGAAGTTCGGGAACGAATGCCGTGAAGCTCCATTTTGAAATTCGCTATAAAGGAAAATCGGTTGATCCGCTACACTATTTACCACGTCAATAGTTTTACACTAAAAGTGCGGTCAAATTCAGGATGGTTTACGCCCATATGATTCACAATGCTAGAACTAAAATGCCATTCAAAATTGAATGGCATTTTTCATACTTAATTTGAGCGTTTATAATGTCTTGGCCAATGTTTTAATAAACGCTTTAAATTCTTTACCGAGTTTATCATGGCGAATGCCATATTCAACAAACGCCTTCATATAACCGATTTTATCTCCACAATCGAAACTTTCCCCCGTCATATGGAAAGCTTCAACGGTTTCTTTTTCGATCAGCATATCGATAGCATCGGTTAATTGGATCTCATCGCCGACGCCAACCGGTGTGCGTTCCAACAAATCCCAAATTTCAGCGGAAAAAACGTAGCGACCGACAACAGCAAGGTTTGAAGGCGCTTTATCAACGGACGGTTTTTCTACCATGGTATGAATTTTAGTGCTTTGCCCACCTTTGATTTCTACACCGCCGCAATCAGCAATACCATAATTACTGACCTCTTCTTTGGCCACTGGTGCAACCATAATTTGGCTGGCTTGTGTTTCATTGAAGCGCTTAATCATCGCTGCGAGATTTTCTTTTTTCTGATTCGCCGAAAATGCCGCCAACAGGACATCCGGCAAAACCACAACAAAAGGTTCATTACCTACTGCAGGGCGTCCACAAAGTACTGCATGTCCTAAGCCTTTGGCATTGCCTTGGCGCACATGCATCAATGTCACATCCTTTGGACAAATTGACCGTACTTCTTCCAATAACTGGCGTTTAACCCGTTTTTCCAACATTGTTTCAAGTTCAAACGAGGTATCAAAGTGGTTTTCAATGGCATTTTTGGAAGAATGCGTCACCAGCACGATCTCTTTAATACCTGCCGCAACACATTCATTGACGACGTATTGAATCAATGGCTTGTCCACTAAAGTTAACATTTCTTTCGGAATGGCTTTAGTGGCGGGTAACATACGGGTGCCGAGACCGGCTACAGGGATAATTGCTTTCATCATTTTTCCTTTTCTAATGAATATGTGACCGCACTTTTTAAAGTGCAGTCAGAGTTAATCACATTTTATTGACGCAATAAGGCAAGAATTTCTTCCGTTTTCTCCGTCATTAATTTTTTATCGCCTCGTGTTTCCAAATTTAAGCGTACGACAGGCTCTGTATTTGAGCTACGCAGATTAAAACGCCAATTCGGGAATTCGATACTAATTCCGTCGATTTCATTTACTGAAAGCGCATTTTTTTCATAGGCATGACGAACACGTGCAATAGCACTTGCCGCATCGGTTAACTTACTATTAATTTCTCCCGGAGATGGGAAAGTATCAATGCTGTTACCGACTAATTCGCTGAGCGGTTTATTTGTCGTGCAAAGTAATTCGATAACAAGTAACCATGGGATCATACCGCTATCACAATAATTAAAATCGCGGAAATAATGATGCGCCGACATTTCACCGCCATAAATGGCGTCAACTTCGCGCATTTTTTCCTTAATAAAGGAATGGCCTGATTTAGACATCACCGCTTCGCCGTCATTTTCTTCAACGAGCTTAATGGTGTTCCACACAAGGCGTGGATCATAAATCACTTTAGCGCCTTTATGTTTTTGTAAAAATGCTTGACTGAGCAGACCGACAATGTAATAACCTTCAATAAATTGACCTTTTTCATCAAATAAAAAACAACGGTCAAAATCGCCGTCAAAGGCGATACCCATATCTGCCTTATGAGCTAATACGGCATCAATGGTATCTTGTCGATTCTCGTGTAAAATCGGGTTAGGGATACCGTGCGGAAATGTACCATCCGGGTTATTATGCACCTTAACGATTTCCACCGGTACATGATTTGCTTTAAATTGCGCCTCAATCGCATCAATAACGTGACCGGCGGCGCCATTGCCCGAATTAATAACTAATTTCATTGGCTTTAATTTCGTCAAATCAATATACGACAGAAGATGTTCAACATATTCGCCTAATACCGATTGTTGTTTATAAGTACCGCGCTGAGTAATGCCTGGAAAATTATTCTCTTCCGCAAGGCGTTTAATATCTGCCAGACCGGTATCGGCACTAATCGGGCGGGATCCTGCGCGCACTAGTTTTAAACCATTATAATCCATCGGGTTGTGGCTGGCGGTTACTTCAATTCCGCCATCAGCTTTTAAAAACGATGTGGCAAAATAGACTTCTTCCGTGCCCACTTCGCCTAAATCAATCACATTTACACCTGAATCCAACAAGCCGTTAGTTACTGCACTTTTAAGTTCTTTACTTGTCAGGCGAACATCGCCGCCAACAACAATATTTTTAGGCTTTAAAAATTGGCCGAATGCGCGGCCGATACGGTATACAATATCGGCGTTCAGTTCCGTTCCTAATTGACCGCGAATATCGTAAGCTTTAAAACAGGTTAATTTGCTCATGACATCTCCTTATTTGCAGATTAACTATATTGAGCTTTTTTGCTCTTCTGAAAATTGTTTGATGCGTCGGTAAATCTCTTCGCGATGAACGGACACATCTTTAGGGGCTTTAATCCCGATTTTTACTTGGTTACCGCGTATATTGAGTACTGAAATTGAAATATCATCACCAATCAGTACCGTTTCACCCACTTTGCGAGTTAAGACAAGCATCTTACACCTCCTCAGTTTGGGAATTTCCCTATCTATCAATATCGATTTTTTATCGACGTTTACTTACAGGTTATCTTTTAACCAGTTACGTGCAACCTCTAATGCTTTGGTAACCTGCTCCGGTTGGGAACCGCCAGCCATAGCCATATCCGGCCGACCGCCTCCTTTTCCTCCGACTTGCTGCGCCATTAAATTAACCAATTCGCCCGCGTTGACTTTTCCGGTTAAGTCAGCGCTTACGCCAACTATCAGATTAACTTTGCCCTCTATAACTGAGACAAAGGCAATGACGCATGAGCCTAACTGATTTTTTAAATCATCTACCATTACACGCAACGATTTTGACTCAATACCATCCAATTGTTGCAGAATAACCGAAACATTACGAATTTTAACCGCACTTTTTGCCAGATCGGCACCGGCTTGCGCCGCTGCTTTTTCTTTAAGGGTTTCTAATTCTTTTTCAGCTTTTTTCGCTCTATCCTGTAATTGCTGAATCTTCTCGGTTAAGGAATTTGTATCGGATTTTACTAAATCCGCACTTTGACTCAAAACACGCTGTTGATCATGTAACCAATCTATTGCATTTTCACCAGTTACCGCCTCGATACGGCGAACGCCCGCTGCAATTGCACTTTCGCTAATAATCTTGAATAGACCGATATCGCCGGTGCGTTTCACATGGATACCGCCGCATAGTTCAACGGAAAATTCGCCCATTGCAACAACGCGCACCATATCGCTGTATTTTTCACCGAACAACGCCATGGCTCCACTTGCTTTTGCCTGTTCAAGCGGCATGAGCACGGTTTTTACTTCATGATTTGCACGAATCTGTGCATTAACGATCCGCTCGATATCCATTAACTGTGTTCTTGATATCGCTTCCGGTTGAACGAAATCAAAACGTAATGTCGCCTCGGAAACTAAAGAACCGCGTTGTGCCACATGCTCTCCTAAAACCTGACGCAAAGCGGCGTGTAATAAATGGGTTGCAGAATGGTTTAGTGAGATTTGCCGGCGGCGCGTCACATCAACTTCGGCTTCTAATATTTGTCCCACGGATAAACTGCCTTCGGCTAATTGACCAATGTGACCGAATACTTGGCCGTATTTTTGTGTATCTTCGACCTTGAAAAGAACACCTTGTGCCGCCAATACGCCCCGGTCTCCAATTTGACCGCCGGATTCCGCATAAAACGGCGTATTTTCTAGAATAATAACTGCATTTTGACCGGCAGAAATGTGATCGACAGATTTTCCATCGCAGAAAAGTGCGGTCACTTTGGACTGAGATTGACTTCCGTTATATCCTTCAAATTCTGTCGTGCCGTCAACACGAATAATCGTATTATAATCTACGCCGAAGTTACTGGCCGATTGCGCACGCAAACGTTGCGCTTCCATTTCACGATTAAAGCCTTCTTCGTCAATGCGAATATCCCGTTCACGACAAACATCGGCCGTCAAATCCAATGGAAATCCGTACGTATCGTATAATTTGAACGCCACTTCACCGGAAAGAACACCGTTTTTCACTTGCGCCAATGTCTCATCTAACAGGATTAAGCCGCGCTCTAATGTACGTGCGAACTGTTCTTCTTCTAGGCGTAATAATTTTTCAATATTGGCTTCTTTTTCTTTAATGATTTTACCGGCGCTCGCCATAACTTCAATCACAGTCGGCACTAATTTATAGAAAAAGGTTTCTTTGGCGCCAAGCAAATGCCCATGACGAACGGCGCGGCGAATAATTCGGCGTAACACATAGCCTCTGCCCTCATTAGACGGAATAACGCCGTCGGCGATTAAATAAGCGCAGGAGCGAATATGATCGGCGATAACGCGCAATGATTTATTATTCGGATCCGTTACATTAAGAATTGCTGCCGTTGCTGCAATGAGTCTTTGAAAAATATCAATTTCATAATTAGAATTGACATGTTGTAACACCGCGGTCATACGCTCCAGTCCCATTCCGGTATCGACGGACGGCTTAGGCAACTTATCCATTGTGCCGTCAGCGTGGCGATTGAATTGCATAAAGACGATGTTCCAGATTTCAATATAGCGATCGCCGTCTTCTTCTGCCGAGCCCGGCAAACCACCCCAAATATGTTCGCCATGATCATAAAAGATTTCGGTGCAGGGACCGCATGGACCGGTATCGCCCATCGCCCAGAAATTATCGGAGGCATAAGGCGCACCTTTATTGTCTCCAATACGGATAATATGTTCCGCCGGAACGCCGACTTCGTTGTGCCAAATATCGTAGGCTTCGTCATCGGTAGCATAAACGGTGACATAAAGGCGTTCTTTTGGTAGCCCAAGCCAATTCGGTGAAGTAAGAAACTCCCAAGCAAAGCGAATAGCATCCTGTTTAAAATAATCGCCGAAGCTAAAATTACCCATCATTTCAAAAAATGTGTGGTGACGTGCCGTGTATCCTACATTTTCCAAGTCATTATGCTTACCGCCCGCTCGTACGCAACGTTGGGCTGTTGTTGCGCGACTGTAAGGACGTTTATCAACGCCTAAAAAAACATCTTTAAACTGGTTCATGCCTGCATTGGTGAAAAGCAATGTCGGATCGTTTTCAGGCACTAAGGAGCTGCTTTCTACAATTTGATGTCCTTTGCTGTGGAAGAAATCAAGAAAAGATTGTCTAATTTCTGCTGTTGTTTTCATTGATAAAACCTTGTTATGTATGAAATGATTATAAACTTTCTCTCATTATTTTGGCATATTTCAGACGCTAGAAAAAGGCTTTTTGTGAAAACGTCAAAAATAAAACCGCACTTTAAATCAATGTGTTAAAGTGCGGTCTAAATTAAAGAACTTTTGTCAAACGACAAAATTATTCGTCACGAAGGGGCACCACGAGCATATCAATTTGAATGGTGTTCATCACTTGACGGGTAGAGGACATTAATTTACTCCAGAAATCTTGATGGTGGCCGGTGACAAGTAAATCGACGTCATATTTCTGAATAGCGTCGGTGAGAACTTGTCCTAAATCGCCGCTGCCGCTTAATTTTTCAGTAATCGGATAGCCTGCGCCCTCTGCGAGAGAAATGAGCGCATTTTGCGTCTCAGAGGAAATACGATCCTGCATTGAGGACATATTCACATCAATTAACCCTGTATACAGATCCGAAAAATTCACATCGACATGAATAATGGATAGTTTTGCTTCATTACGCTTTGCAATACCTACTGCTTTTTTAAGCAAAAAATCGCTTTCATCGGAAAGATCTACGGCAACAAGAACGTGTTTATACATAATCGACTCCTTATCTGATTTAGGGTTACTCTTTTTTAACTGGCTAGCATCATAGCACGCCGCCTCGACAAAAAACTTGCCCTAGATCACATTTTTAGAAAATTTTCGGAATTCATCAGGTTTTCGATTTCGTCGATTTCTTTTGGTGCCGCCGCAGTGAGAATTTTATTGCCATATTCGGTTATCAAGAGATTATCTTCAATGCGAACGCCAATCCCACGATAGGCTTCGGGAATATCTTCATCCGAAGGAATATAAAGCCCGGGTTCGACAGTCAGCACCATGCCGACTTCTAACGGTCGATCGCGTTGTTGACCATAATCGCCCGCATCATGTACATCCAACCCAAGCCAATGGGCGAGGCCGTGCATATAAAACCGACGGTAGGCTTCTCGGGCGATGAGTTCATCCGCTTTCCCTTGCAAAATGCCCAACTCAATTAAACCGTTCACCAAGAGACGAATAACTTCTTCATTGGCGTTTTTAATTGAATTGCCGACGACAAGCCGCTCAATAGCACATTTTTGTGCCTTTAGAACCAGGGCATAAATTTGTCGCTGTGCGGTAGAAAATCGCCCGTTAATCGGCACGGTGCGGGTAATATCGCCGGCATACATCGCAAATTCACAGCCGGCATCAATCAACACGAGTTCACCATCTTTTAGCACCTGATCGTTTTCAGTATAATGCAAAATACAGGCGTTTTCTCCCCCCGCTACAATCGTATTGTAAGCCGGATAGCGGGCACCAAAACGGTGAAATTCATATAAAATTTCACTTTCGATTTCATATTCGAAACGATTCGGACGAATGTGCTGCATCGCTTTAATATGTCCGAAGGCGGAGATTTGAGCCGCCTGCTGCATTAAGCGAATTTCATTTGCGGATTTAAAAAGGCGCATTTCGCTCAGAATCGGCTGCCAATCAAAAACCTCCGTAAAATTGACCGCACTTTGAGTGAATAAGGACTGTCCCCATGACTGTAATTCAGGTGCGTAATAAAGTGCGGTCAGATTTTGAGTGATTTTGGAAAAAATCGATGGAAATTCATTGATCGCGTAGGCTTCGTCGACATTAAGTTTTGCCGTCGCATTTTCAACACCGAGACGCCGTCCGTTCCATGTTTCCATCATGGGATCCCGAGGACGTAAAAAAACGACGGTTTTATTTTGTTCTGCGCTTTTAACGAGGAGCAAGGCGGCGTGCGGTTCGTTAAATCCGGTTAAATACCAAAAATGACTTTCCTGCCGAAACGGGAAGCAACAATCCTGATTGCGTCGTTGTTCGATAGCGGAGAAGATCAGAAGAGCGGAATCAAGCTGCATTTGTTCAAAGAGACGTTGGCGACGTACTTTAAATTCTGCCGGCGGTAATGCGGCAGCATAAGCTAAATCCATTTTTCCCCCTAATGTAAACGTGTACTGCCCGGTGCCTTGAATGAGGCGGAATGAAAATGGGTATAAAATAACGAGGCAATCGTTCGAATGTATTCAATAATTTCTTCTAGCGCTTGGCGCAATTCTTCTTCGTTATCCTCTTCGTCGTAACCAAGTTGACAAATATCATGTAAATCCGCCAAGGCTTCGTGAATATCGCCTTTTTCTTTGTCCAACTGCGGTTGAACGACGCCTAATCCGAGCAAAAAATAATTGGCCCATTCCGATAAACTGTCGGCGTACTGAAAAATATTCTCTCCCTCAACAAGGCCAGGTTGAAATTCAAAGCCGTCCATATCGGCGAGTTCAGCGGAAATCTCCTGATAAATTTCGTTCACCGAAGATAAAAGTGCGGTTGGATAAGCGTGATTATCATTGGTAAATTGATAAAGTATTGATTGCCAATTTCGCTCATTCACGCCACCGCAAATCAGTCCGCTTAAAAAACCATGCAATTCGCTGGCAGAAAGACCGATTTCAGCTGTTTTGAGCTGTAAATTCAGTTCGCGATAAGGAAATGTCATCTCCGCTCCTGATAAAAATAAATTAGATAAAAAAACCTCCTCAACGAAGCGATACCTCCGTTGAGGAGAAGACAGGTAACTTATGTTATTACCAATAATGGCCGTAATAACCTAATCCGATAGACGGAATAATGACGGGAGGGGAAATCGTGCGTTCGCTGACTTTAGGACGTTCATCACTCGCGTTTAATTTCATTTCCGGTTCGAGATATTGGGCGGCCCTCGCCTTTTGTTGAGCACTCACTGTATCTCCTGTTGCAACTCGGGTTTGATAATCTTTTAGCACTTGCATATTGTAAACGCCTTCCGTTTGGGGCACCGGTTGAGATGAACAGGCGACAAATAAAAAAGCCAATGCGCTCACATAAAGTGCGGTCAAAATTTTCTTCATTTTGTTTCTCCCCTATTTACATACGACGGTCGAAAGAATTTGTTTTCCTTTATCAATATTGATTTGAATATTTTTTTCTCTATTTTTACTCATTAGTTTCAGTGCTTTTTTAACCTGTTCAGGATCTTTTATCACATAAACCGGCACCGATTGCACATTACTTGCGCCATTTCGATTGTTCAACGCCATGCCGACAATTGCACCGTAATATTCTTCTTCATCTTGGGGTGTTAAATAAGTTCTAGTTGAGTTGGTAATATCAACGCCGTTTTTACTTGTATAACCATAACAAATGCCGGCAGGAGATTCAAATATCGTGCGTGAAGAGCCATTTTCGGTAATTTTGTAAACTTCAAATTCAATACTGTTGGCAAGTTCATTAACATCATTTTTATTGGTCGGATCAAGAACGCGTGTATTATCGCCGGAAATAAACGCACCTTCATCACGCTCGCCTGCCGCTTGTGCCATAAATGAAATGCCGCTAATTATTGCCAAAAATAATCTAAGCCAAACCATTTTTATCACCTCATTTATCTACAATTATTTCATAAAATTCCAAAGGCAAACCATCCGGATCACGAAAAAATGTGAATTTCATGCCCGTGAGCGGATCAATTCTGATGGGTTCGCAACTTATTTGATGTTGCAATAAAAAATGAATTTCCTGTTCAATATTTTTCACCCGAAAGGCCAAATGCCGCAAACCGGCGGCTTCCGGATTAGTCGGTCTTAACGGCGGATGAGGAAATGAAAACAGTTCGATTTGACTGCCGTCGGCAAAAACCAAGTCCAGTTTATAACTTTCTCTTTCCGGTCGATAGGTTTCTGCAAGAATTTCGGCGCCTAATATTTTCGTATAAAATGTTTTTGAACGTTGATAGTCGGACGCAATAATTGCAACGTGGTGAAATCCTAAAATTGCCATTAAAACCTCTTGTCATTCAACCGCACTTTGAATGTTTCCCTACCACACGATCATTGCGGCTTAGCTTTTTCCTGTTCGGCCAGGGCGTCCCGCGCTGCGCGGATACTTTTTTCAATCAACGGAATTCGGACGTCTTCTTTGGGTAATAATCTCAACATCATCGCCCAAGTGACGGCCGCCATTTTATAGTCTTCCGTTTCAAAGTAACTGAACGCTAGTAAACCAAGGGCATCAGTGTTGGTATGATCTTTACGTATCACTTCGCGCAATAACGTCGAGCCCTTGGCTTTATCCGTTTGATCGTCGGAAAACATCAAAATGCGTGCATAAGCCAGTTTATACTCAAGGTTATCGGGCGCCAATTTATAGGCTTGTTGATAACTGTTTAAAGCCAATTGGGGGTCATCCAAATTCATTGCCATTTGCCCTAATAACCACCAACCTTTCGGATTCGCCGGATTTTTTTGTAAATCGACTCGCAACGCCGTAGAAAATTGTTGCATTTCGGCATCGCTTAGCGGCTTTACCTCTTCTTCTTTCAGGCGTTCATAAAAGTAGGGCAATTTAGCATAGGTTCTTTCTATCATCGTCTCCGCTCGCCAAGCGCCAACGGAGAAATAAGCGAGCCCCCCGATTATTGCTAAGGCGAGAAAACCGGATATAAAAAAAACTATTTTGCCGTCGCGAGATGTTTGAACCGCAGCAGGCGCCGGCTGTACGGGAATGTCTTCTAAAAGCACTTGTTGTAATTCCTGTTGAGCTTGTTTTACATCGCTCAGTAAGCCCTGCGATTCGTCTTGTTTGATTTCTTCCAAACGAGAGAAGTAAAGTGCTTTATTCAGATTATCACGGCTAGGCGTCTGTTTTGTCGGCGTTTTAGTCAGCAAAGGATAAAAACAAATTAACGCAACCAGCAGGGTGAGAATGATGATGCTAAGCCATAAATTCATGCTTTATCCTTTTTATTCAATAACCTATTTAAGCGAGCCTGTTCCTGTTCCGATAAAACCTGGGTAAAATCAACCGCACTTCGTTTTTTCTCGACGCGTTTAAATAAAATAAAAATACCTAAAAAAATCAATAAAATGGGAGCAATCCAAAGAATTATCGTTGAAACCATCAACGGCGGATCGTAAGTAACGAAATGGCCGTAGCGTGCAACCATATAATTGACGACATCCTGTTTTGATTGCCCTTCCTGTAATAATTCAAAGACTTTTTCACGCATATCGACGGCAATTGTCGCATTGGAATCGGCAATGTTATTGTTTTGACATTGCGGGCAGCGTAGCGCTTGAGTTAAGGCGTGATAATCCTGTTCTTGTTGCGAAGACGCAAAATTTCGGGCGTCAATTGCCGCGAGGCCGGGTAAGGTATAAAAAAGTGCGGTCAAAAATAGGAGAATTTTTTTCATTCGGCACGCTCACTTAATTGTTCGATAATCGGTTTTAACTTTGTGTGCCAAACGCCTTCATTGACATCACCGGTATGGCGATAATGAATGACCCCTTTGCCATCAATAATGAATGTTTCTGGCGCGCCATATACGCCGAGATCTAAGCCGAAAGCACCTTTTTCGTCTTTCAAGACGACTTGGTACGGATTACCCAAATCTTTCAACCATTTTAGCGCTTTTGCCGAATTGTCTTTATAGTCTACGCCGATAATGGTAATCCCTTCTTTGGATAATTTGTTTAAATATTGATGCTCCTGATAACAAGTCGGACACCAAGTCGCCCAAACATTGACTAAAATCGGTTTTCCTTGTCGAAACAGTTCTGCACCATAGGTTTTCGTATCGGTTAATCCGTTTAATGTTTTTATTGGCACAGGCTGCCCGATAAGCGCAGATTCGAGCGCTTTCGGATCTTCTCCCGTAGCGTTACGGTTTAATTGCACCAAAAAAGCGGCGGCAATCAATAAAAATAAAACGAGTGGGATGAATAGCTTTTTTTTCATTTTTATCGTGATTCCAAATTTTCGCTATATGTTAACTTTGACTAATTGATTAAAGCGATAACGCCGATCAAACAAGCATAATATACCGCCTAGCGCCATAAAAAGACCGCCGAACCAAATCCAGCGAATAAACGGTTTGTAATATAACCGTATCGCCCACGAGCCGTCTTCCAAACGCTCACCTAACGCGACATAAAGATCACGGGTAAATCCCCAGTCAATCGCCGCTTCGGTCATTGACATCTTACTGACCGTATAAAAACGCTTTTCGGCAAACAAAACGGCTTCAGGTTGCGTTTTTTTATAAACTTCGATTTTGGCTTGTCCGCCTAAGTAATTTGCGCCGTTGGTATCTTGAATGCCATTGAATTTAAATTCATAATCGCCGATTGTGGTGTGGTCGCCGACATTCATGCGAACATCACGTTCAATACTGTAATTTTGGCTGAATGCAATACCCCAAATGGTCATTGCAATCCCTAAATGAGCGAGCACCATTCCCCACTGGGAGCGGGAAAGCTTTAATATGCCTTTAAAAAACGGGTACTTGTGTGTTGCGCGCTGATGTAGCTCGTATAAATTTAAAAGCACGATGAAAACTACCATCATGGTCCCTAATACGGAGCTTATCGTAATTCTATCTTGTAAGAAATAAGGCAAACCGAAACCGGCGGCGAGAGTGAATATCAGGCTGATAATTACCGGCTTACGAACGGCCGAAAACGCATCCCTACGCCATTTTACCAAAGGGCCGATACCGAGTAGTAAGGCAAAAGGCGTCATAATGATAAGAAACATTTGATTAAAAAACGGTGCACCGACGGAGATGGTGCCTAAACCAAGTTGTTTATGCACTAATGGCAATAAGGTTCCCAGAAAGACAACGCAAAGTGCGGTCATTAATAAGATATTATTTAGTAATAACATGCTTTCCCGTGAGTAACGCTCGGCGTTTTGACGAGAACGAATTTGACTTCCTTTGTAAGCATATAAGAGTAAGGAACCGCCGATAACGACGATCAAATAAGCAAGAATATATAGGCCGCGAGTCGGATCCGACGCAAAAGCATGCACCGAAACCAATATGCCGGAACGGACTAAAAAAGTACCCAATAAACACAGTGAAAAGGCAAGAATCGCAAGCAATACCGTCCAGGCTTTAAACGTATTGCGCTTTTCCGTTACGGCTAAGGAGTGGATTAATGCCGTTCCCGCCAGCCATGGCATGAAGGAAGAATTTTCTACGGGATCCCAGAACCACCAGCCGCCCCAGCCTAGCTCGTAATAAGCCCACCATGAGCCAAGTACAATCCCCAGTGTTAGGAAAACCCAAGCGGCCATAGTCCAAGGACGTGACCATCTGGCCCAGGCAGAATCTAATTTTCCGCTCATCAATGAGGCCAATGCAAAAGCAAACGCGACGGAAAATCCCACATACCCCAGATAAAGTAGTGGCGGGTGGAAAATTAATCCAACGTCTTGCAGCATTGGATTAAGTTCTTTTCCATCAACAGGAAAGTTAGGAAATGTGCGGCTAAAAGGATTAGAGGTAAAAAGAACGAAAATCAAAAAACCGACGCTGATTAATCCCATAATCCCTAACACACGGGCAACCGCTTCTTGCGGCAAATGTTTACTAAAAATGGCAACGGCGGCACTCCAAAATGTTAATAACCAAATCCATAAAAGTAACGAACCTTCATGAGAGCCCCATACCGCAGACAAACGATAATGCAGAGGTAGATTGGAATTGGAGTTATTAACGACATACTGTACCGAGAAGTCATTTACGGCAAAAAGATAAAATAATGTGCCGAAAGAGATTGTCAGGCTGACAAACAATCCATAAGTCATTGGACGAGCCAATCGCATGAATGAAACGATATTTTTTTCTGCGCCTAAAAGCGGAAAAATCGCTAACAGAATCGAAACGGCGAGACTTAATGCCAATGCGTAATTACCTAATTCCGCCATCATTTTAGACCTTCTTTCCGTTGCTTATCGGCGCGATCTCGTTCACTTTCGCCGGTCAGATCCGATACTCCCATAGGCTTATGCACTTGTTTCATCTTATTCCCCAATTCCGGCGGAACATAGTTTTCATCATGTTTTGCCAATACTTCACTCGCTTCAAGTAATGTTGGCGCTTTCAATACGCCTTGAGCGACAATACCCTGACCTTCACGAAACAAATCAGGTAGAATTCCTTCGTATTCAACCGTAATTGAAGGCCCAATATCATTAAGATCAAATTTAACCTTTAAGGTTTTTGGATCGCGCTCTACGGTTCCTTCGACAACCATTCCGCCGACCCGAATCCGTTGCCCGACTTCAGGTTTTTGTGTTTTATCGTCATTTTTGCCGTTTATCACCTCGGACGGGGTATAGAACAAGTCGATATTCTGGCGCAATGCATAAAGTACCAAGCCGGTGGCGATGGTCACACCTAATAATACAAAAAGGACAACGGAAAGTCTTGATTTGCGTCTTGGATTCATAGCGTATCGCCCTTCATTGATTGTTTTAATCGCGCTGCTCGTTGTTCGTCACGTCGCACTTCGGTGAGTACGCTGTTACGCCCCCGAAGGCTTTGTAGGGCTAAAACGAGAATTGAAAGCAGGCTAATCCCGTAAGCTAGCCATACATAAAAACCATAACCGCCCATCTGAATAAAATCACTCCAACTTTCGAAAAACATACCAATCTCCTTAACGATAAAATTATTTTTTATTTGCTAAAGCACTGACCCACGGGCGTTTACTTTCCGATTTTAATAGTGAGGTGCGGTAACGCACTAAGGTCAGCCAAACGGATAAAGCAAGAAAACCGAAAATACAAATAATTAGCGGAATGAGCATCGGAGTGGCAATTGAAGGTTTTTCAAATTTTGTAATACTTGCCCCCTGATGTAATGTATTCCACCACTCGACGGAAAAATGAATAATGGGTAAATTCACGACGCCTACAATACATAAAATCCCTGCCGATTTGGCGCCTAATGCCCCATCAGAAAAGGCGGAATAAAGTGCTAAAATACCTAGATAGAGGAAAAATAAAATTAACTCTGCCGTTAAACGGGCGTCCCAAACCCACCAAGTGCCCCACATCGGTTTTCCCCAAATTGCGCCGGTGACTAAGGCGATAAAGGTAAATAATGCACCTACAGGCGCCATAGCGATCATTGCTAAATGAGCCTGTTTGATTTGCCACACCAGCGCCACCACTGCGGCGATCGCCATTGAGCCGTAAACGCCCATTGACCAAATCGCCGCCGGCACATGCACATACATAATGCGAAAGCTGTTTCCTTGCTGATAATCCGCTGGGGTGTAGGCCAGTCCCCAAATGATACCGACGCCTAATAAAACAACCGACAGTAAAGCGAAAATCACATTCAATTTACCGCAAAGGTAATATTGGGTTTCCGCTTTAGCGTAAGGGTGTAACCATTTCCACATAACCAATCCTTAAATTAAAAAATAATCAAAAAACGACCGCACTTTTACTTCGGATGAGGCCTCTAACCATCCAAACTGATCCTTAATGCAGCAGCAATCGCAAAAGGAGATAATGTTAATGCACCGGCTAAAATCGCGCCTAAGATTGCCAGTTGCCCGCTATAAGGCAATTGTAATTCTGCCGCTTCAAGCACGGAAGACGCAAAGATCAATACAGGGATAAATAAAGGCGTCACCAACAGGCTTAGCAACACGCCCCCTTTGCGTAATCCGACGGTCAACGCCACGCCAATCGCACCGATACAGCTTAAAACGGGCGTCCCTATGAGCAATGTCAGTACGAGAGCCCACCAGATACGAACTTCGAGAGACAGTAATAGCGCCGCTAACGGTGAGAGTAAGATTAAGGGCAATCCAGTTAGTAGCCAATGCGCGATCACTTTTGCGAATACGGTTAAAGATAAAGGTTGCGCCGTTAACATCAATTGCTCGAGCGAACCATCAATAAAATCATCGCGAAATAAACGTTCAAAAGACAATAATGCTGACAACAATGCGGCCACCCATGCGATGCCCGGCGCGATTCGAGAAAGAAGTTTCGGTTCCGGGCCGATAACAAGGGGAAAAAGCGTTACCACGATTAAAAAAAACCATAATGGATTTAAAATTTCCGCTTGTTTACGTGTTGCAATCTTTAATTCGCGTTGAATGATCTGCCAAAAAATCATGAATTACTCTCCGCATTGGTACTGTACTAAAGTCAGTTTCTGCAAATGCGCGCTAGGAATATCCTGATGGCTGGTCAAAATAACAATACCTTTATTTTTCACATGACGCTCGAAAAGTGCGGTCAATATAACAACGCCTTTTTTATCTATCGCGGTAAACGGCTCATCCAAAACCCAAAGGGGAGCAACGGATAGCCATAAGCGCGCCAGCGCAATACGTTTCTGCTGCCCGGCGGAAAGTTGAGCGGCCGGTAGATCTTCACGTCCTAACAACCCGACCTGCTCTAATACTTCCCACAATATGTCATCGCCTTGCCGACATTGACCGATTTGTTGATAAAATCTTAAATTTTCCCACGCGGTCAGCTCCTGTTTTATGCCTGCTTGATGTCCCAGATAAAGTAAACTTTCGTGAAATGTTTCACGTTGCTTGGTAATCGGCACCCCGTTCCAGCTTATGCCCCCCTCCAAAGGTTGCGCCAGCCCAACCAGAATACGTAGCAAACTGGTTTTACCAATTCCGTTATGTCCTTCAATCTGAACGAAATCGCCGTCTGAAAATTGATAATTTAAACCGCTAAATAACACTTTCTCGCCGCGCCGGCAGGCTAATCGCGTCATTTCCAGTTGATTTGTTAAAGACATCATCGTAAAACCTATCTAAAAGATCTTCCAGCCATTGTATCACAAGGGGAAAATTTAACGAATAATTCACCGCCTAAAAGCCTAATCATTTCGATGTAGATTAGTAGATTTATTGATTTAAAACAAATTTTATTATGAAATCAATAGAGCGATGTATTTGTTATGGATCAAAAGATTTAATGATCTAAATCAAATTTTCTGCTACTATTTCACACAAGTTTTGGCAATTGCCGAAATTAAACACCGAATAAATTTACTATAGAAGGAATAAAATTATGGCTTATACATTGCCTGAATTAGGTTATGCCTACGATGCATTAGAACCCTACTTTGATGCATTAACGATGGAAATCCATCATACTAAGCACCATCAAGCGTATGTCAATAACGCGAATGCTGCTTTAGAATCATTACCGGAGGAGTTCAACGCTTTATGCTCAGGTCAGTTGATTTCTAAATTGGCTCAACTACCCGCCGACAAAGTCACCGTACTTCGTAATAACGCAGGGGGCCACGCCAACCACAGCTTATTTTGGAAATGTCTCAAAACCGGTACGACATTACAAGGCAAACTAAAAGAAGCGATTATTCGTGATTTTGGTTCGGTGGAAGCATTTCAAGCCGAATTTGAAAAAGCCGCAGCAACCCGCTTTGGTTCCGGCTGGGCATGGTTAGTCATTAATGATGGAAAATTATCCGTTGTATCCACGGCAAATCAGGACTCTCCATTAATGGGAAAAGCCATTGCAGGTTGTGAAGGTTATCCGCTTTTAGGATTAGACGTTTGGGAACATGCATATTATTTGAAATTCCAAAATCGTCGCCCAGACTATATTAAAGCCTTTTGGCATGTGATTAACTGGGATTATGTCAGCGAACGCTTTGAGAAAAAATTAGCCACATGCGAATGCGCTTCAAAATAATCACCTCAATGAAGATAAAAAGTACGGTTGTTTTAATCTGAACCCAAAAATCCGGATAATCAATTCAAGGACTGACAACGATATTATATCGGACTCAGTCCTTTTAATTTTAGTTGGATTCGACGGTGGTTATAATAGTCCAAATAATCTCTTACCGCTTCAACTATCTCTTCTTTCGTTTTATTCTGACGCTTGATGACCATTTTTAGCATAGACTCTACTTGTGTCCAATTCGGTGAGTTGTTGAGATTAAAGGCGACTATCTCATTGTTAAATAAGTCT